>NZ_LANF01000007.1 GCF_000966265.1 Palaeococcus ferrophilus DSM 13482
TGCCTCCAGCGTGGAAAGCAAAACTCGAAGAATTAACACCCGACAAAACGGGAGAGAGTGACGATGCCGACGGTGACGGTGTTCCAAACCTCGTCGAGCTGATGATTGGCAAGGATCCGGCAAAGAGGGACATTCTCGGGATTAGCCTCACTGTCTCCACAGAGTGGGCTTTGAGCGAGGAAGACAGGAAAAACCTGGTTTACAGTATTAGAAAGGCTAGTGATTTTGTTCACGACTACACCGACGGGTACGCAATGATAACCAGCGTGAGAATATGGGACGGGAAAAGACACTGGGAAGAAGCTAATATTTGGGTTAACAAGACATTTTTGGAAGTTAAATTCCTGGGAGATAATAAGAAGTGGCCACACGCCGCTGTTGGGGGCTACTGGACGGGGGGAAGACTCGTGATGCCCTCCAAATTCCTGAGACTTACTCCTCCTGAGGGGACTGCCGAAATAGGCGATGTAAGATGGGCAAAGGCATTAGGACATGAGCTCGGCCACTACGTCTTCTGGCTTGGAGATGAGTACATGGACTGGCATTGGAAATCTTACTATTGGGATTATATGGAGTGCGATACTTTCGGCCATGATTTTGTGTGCCATTATGATAGGGAAGTGTACTACGCTGCTCCTGACTCGGTCATGAAGCACGAATGGTCCTGGAGCGAGCTGAGCACTCCCAAGGATTACGAACGATTCAAAGCAAAACTTAAAGAAAAATTCGGGGACAAATGGGAAAAACACATGACGTACCAGTGGGGAAAATTAGGGCACAAGGATTGTTGGTCAACTCTAAGGAGTATTTTATATCAAAAGGCAGGTATTCAAACTTCCCCAGTAACATTAGATTTCGTTCCGAACACTGGTCCCTATACCAGCGTCGGTTACTTCATGGAGGTGATCTGGGGATGAGCCGTAAACTCCTCTCATTCATTTTTGTTTTTTTAGTGTTGTTCCTCTGGAGCATTCAAGCGTATAACGTCTACAAAACATTATCGAACCCAAAAGAAGTTCTCAAAATTATCAATGATGAGAACGGAGATATTATTGCAGTTTATGTCAAAGGAAATTCGATAGACCCCATCTGGGAAATAGCTAGTTACAACTCGAGAAACAGCACACTCAAAGTCACAACACTAAGTGCCCTAAAATTCCCTTACCCTCATATCAGGGTTGTCTCAAAAACTGTAACTACCCCGTATAATTACTCCAGAGTTTCAACAAATTACCAACAGATCATAGCGTGGCCCAAGAAGATACCGGCACTCCTCTTTAATGGGCGGTGGTACACCTTAGAGGATTTCCCTGTCAACAATCCAGAATTCAACAAAATTCAAGAATACAATTCAATATACGCGTTCTACTCAAAAAACGATCTCTGGATTGGCGAGGTTGAAATCAAAGCATCAGCAGATGCATCATTTGGCGAATTCTCCCCCGGAAAGGCTATCGTACCCCTTCTTTCAAACGAAGGAAAAGCTACGAATTTCTTCTACATATCCGACGTAAATCTTGGGGATTTTCTTGTACTGCCAGATTTGCCTAAAAGTTATAACCCTACAGTATGGAGACTGGAAGAGCAAAGCGGCAATGTCTCCAGGTTCACTCTACTTTATCCCGACGGTACAAAGATTGAAGAATTGCAAGTGGGTAGAACTCCTTATCCATGTAAATTTAGATTGGACGGAAATCTAACAAACCAAATGCCAAAAGTCATAGAGTACATCAGAAAATTCAATGCCATTCATGCTGGAATTGGCCTTTTCAGACCATGCAATAACTCAGAACTTATGTGGGTCTTGGTTGTGGACTCCAATAGTGGAGGGGTAGTCACAGGGGGAGGCATCACTCCTCAAGGGGTGACCTGGGGATGAAGAGAGCTTTAACAGTCCTCAGCCTCCTTTTACTTTCCCTCCTGCTTTTCAGCTACTTTTACCTCCCTTCAGAGAGCATGAGCAACCTCTATCATCGGATTCCAGCTCAAGTTAGGGAAAACTCGCAACTTGTTGCCGCTTACTATTACTCCCAAACAGGTTTTGATGGTTTTAGAGAGTACCAGTTCGCTTTGTACGATCCGGAAAACAAAACACTCAGCATTTACACTTTCAAAACTTACAAACTCCTAAAAATCTGGCCGAGGATGAAGAAAAGCAAAATCACTTGCAAGACTCCCTTTAATTATTCAGTCCTAGCAACAAGTCAAGAAAAGTTGAAGGATTTCAAAAACTGCGATAATTGCAGGGAACTTCTGTATAAGAGTAGGGTTTACAGGAATGAGGAGATTGAGAGCATTTATCCGTCAATTAAAGAAGTAATCGAGGGCAAGGAAAACACTACTTACGTGAACCTTGTACTCGTCAAGGACAGCGAAATATCAACAGGCGGGATAAAAGAAAGAGTAGGGGACATGGGGATTATACTTGGCCGTTTTGGGTACAGGGGTTTGCTTCACTTGCCTTCATCCATGAGCGTTCCTGAGAGGAGTGTAATACTGGAGTTCATAGCTGGAGAGAACGGCACGATTAGGGTGATTGCTCATTACCCGGGAAATGTTACGCTCTCAACAACGGCGAAAGTCAAAGCTCCAGGTAACAAAACGTGGACGTTGGAGGAAGTTCCCTTGAAGGATATTGTTCAAAAATTAAAGTCGGAGGAGCTTGTGAGCAATATTAAGGGCTCTATCCGCTTTGAGTTCTCGATCACGAGAGAAGACGGGAGAATTGAAGCGTGGACAGCCTGGGTGAATCCTGCGAAAGGCGTCGAGGAGATTTGGAGAATATACCCCCAAGGAAAAATCAAGCGCACAGAATTCAGCATATCCTGGGAGTATTCCTGCCAATGGCTTGAGACAGATAGCCTAAAGAAACTACCCTAACTGGAGGCGATCCGGGGATGAAGGGAAAGTTGCTTGCCCTTGCTTTTTTGGTTTTTCTCTTCTTCTTTGGCTACTTTTACCTCCCTTCAGAGAGCATGAGCAACCTCTATCATCGGATTCCAGCTCAAGTTAGGGAAAACTCGCAACTTGTTGCCGCTTACTATTACTCCCAAACAGGTTTTGATGGTTTTAGAGAGTACCAGTTCGCTTTGTACGATCCAGAAAACAAAACACTCAGCATTTACACTTTCAAAACTTACAAACTCCTAAAAATCTGGCCGACAACAAGAAAGACCAAAATAACATGTAAAACACCCTTTAACTACTCTATTCTCGCAACAAGCCCAGAAAAACTAAAAGAGTTCACAAACTGCAACAACTGCAGAGAACTCCTCTACAGGGATAAGGTTTACAGGAATGGAGAAATTGAAAATCTTCAGCCGAGATTAAATGAACTTCTGAGACCTGACTTAAAGTACTGGAAGGTTACTGGAATAAAAAGCCAGGAAATTTCCATTGGGGCAGTTAGCATGTATTCGGGCGATACTATTCGAGACATAGGCTTCGAGGGATACCCCGGAGCACTTATCCTACCAGGCTGGGGAAAAGACGTTGAGAAAGCCACATGGATAACCATTTATTTGGACGATAAACCCAGAGTAGCCATACATTATCCCAAGAATGTAACGCTCCATTCCATTTATCAACTAGATGTCAATAACAGTACACTATGGACGGCTGAAAACCCTGAGCTTCAGGATCTTATAAGGGGGATCAAAGAGTTTGGAGAGTACTCAGAGAAAGCGTGGAGGTTCAAAGTTTTTATATGGGATCCTGACACAGCGTGGATTGAATGGATAATCCCAGAAGAACGCACTTACGCTTACTTGAAAATTGGAAAAGACCCCCTCCCTCTCAGGAGAATACACTTCATGAGGGTTTACATAAGTCACTGTTCAATCAACTGAGAGGGTAAGAAATGAGGACTAAGAAGACCTCGGTATCAAAACAACCAAAAGGAGGATAACCTAAGATGAGGAGAAAGCTCTTTGCTGTCTTCATTCTTTCCCTCCTCTTCATCGGGTACTTAGCTTACCTCAACTCCCTTCCTCCAGCAGTTAGGGCTTACAAAATGGCGAGGATTCCAGAGAACGAGCAGTTGATCGCTGTTTACCACGAGGGTAACTTCTGGCAGTTTGCTACTTACAATGAGAAGACTAGTATGCTCAAGCTTTACACTGTTAGCCAGTCATCCCCCCTCTGGTTGAGGAGCAGGAGAGTTGAAAGCGCGAGAGCCCTTGTGAATTACTCTCAGGTAATACTGAACTTGGAGGCTTTAAAGGATTACAAACCCCACGAGAGGGCACTCCTCTTCAAAACCCTCGGATGGAAGTACGATGGAGAAATTTATTATCCAATATCCCCCAAATTTAAAGCTGAGGATATGTACTTCATCGCTATCGGTACAACTACAAGCCGGCTAAATATTGGAGCTGGGGAAGAAGGTTCGAGCATTATTTCATGGCTTTCAGGAGTCAAAGGGGTTCTAACCCTTCCGACCTTGAACAACAGAGGCACAACCAAGGCACTTACTTGGATAGCAGTTCACGAATGTGAGTCTCACCTGGGAAAAACCGTCCAGGTATTCTATCCCGGGATAACTCTTGAGTCAGACATAACTGGAGTGTACGAGGTTCCCAAAAATATTTTCAATGGTTCAACCTTTCAAAAGGCACTTTCGTATGCTCCCAATGAATTCAAAGAGCTAAGCATTGCTAAGCTTGTCATCTTATGGGTCCATGTTAAAGACGAGAAGCCAGTACTCGAAACCGTGTGGAAGTTGGGGGGAGATAAAGTTTGCCACGTCCTTGTGGATATAAACACAGGTAAAGTGGACGGGCCGGTCTGCTATGAAAAAGCGGTAGGGTAACGCTATGTTGGATGGGTAGTGTATCAAAAACAGAGATAAGGGGGTTATGTATGAACAGAAAATCCCTCGGAGTTCTAGCACTCATGACAATCCTCCTCCTTTCACTTTTGGCCCACGACTACCGAGAGGAAACCTGCTTCAGTTCAGCATCCTGCGTGCTCCACCGTATAGGGGCGGAGAGGGGATTAGTAGTAGTGTATCGCGGATACGGAGAATGGAGAGTCATAACTTACGAGAACGGCACCCTCTCCGAGATAAAGGCCACACTAAAACGAAGCCCCGTTGTGAAGAGGATAACCGTTGAGAAAAAGGTGGTAAAAACGGGGCTCGACTACAGTCCAGTTTCTTTCACTGTGAACGATATCCCTACCCAGAATGGATACGAAACGGCAATGATCTTGAATGTCAACGGGAAAGTCAGGGCCCTCGAAGGGGAGGAAATCCCGGAAATCTTTGACCAAACTTGGGATTTCGCGGATCTTCTCAAAAAATTCAACGGCGTTAGGTTCATCTTCGCGGACAGGGAATGAGAGCCTTCTGTAGACAGCAACCCGCTCGTCGGGGGCTACCTCGTATGCCCTCAACCTCAAAGTGCGCGTACTCCACATGGTTCTTGGCCCTCGGAAATCAGGAGAATACCACGCTTCTGGCATTATACCCAACATGGAACGCCTCAGGCAGAGTGGAAACCCCCAGCGGCCCAGTAATCAACGTGACAGAAATCCCTGAGAACCTCACGATCCCCTGCAGTGCCCAGGAAATTCTCATAAACGCCTCTGGAATCACGGTAAACCCCTTTCCAGTGAAGCGCCTTGAAGAGTCCACTTTAGAGTGCCCAGTGGTTGAGAAAACGACGATACACTTCAATGGAGCCACGGAGACCCTCAGGTACATGGAAACATGCATTACATCATGAGGGTGCAATTCAAGGGGAAATGCCCAATACACCATTAATTTCTTCTTTGAACGCCCCGTCATTTGGGGAGAGGAGGTCAGACCCTTTCCGCCGCTGAACGGGGATATGAATCTCTTCCACGCTATTCGAGAAGGAGCACCCCGAAGCCCATGAACTTCCTCTCAAAGACCTCCGGAACGGATGGATCGTACCGTTCGAGGTTGCCCTCCCTGAGCGCCCTCCTGCTCCTCAGTATCTCTTCCATCGTGCGGAGGAGCTCCTCCCTAACGGCCCTCCGGCTCTCCCACGAGAGGAGCGAGGGGTAGAGGAGCACAAAGGGGAGCAGTGCTGCTCCATAGCGGGGGACAAACGTCGAGAGAAGCGATGGTACCGCCCCGGCAGCGGGCAGGAGGGGGAGGATACGCCAGCCGCGTTCCTTCACTACGGCCCACGCCGTGAGGCCAAGGAGAGCGGTGTGGGTGAGGAGGAAGTAGAGGGCCTCCCCGTTCCCGTTAAGGAGGGCCATGATGTCAGCCGCGATTACAAACGACAGGAACATCGTCGAGGCGCGGAGGGAATAGCGGCGCGCCCACTCCGGAGTCGTGAGGGGGAGTGCCAGCGCGATAGCCGTCCACCAGAGGGAGCCGTTTTTAAGCAGGAACCCCGTAAGAAGGGCCGCGGTGCCCGTGAAAATTGGAGGATAACCTTCCGTGAGCTTCAGGGAGAACTCGAGCGTTCTGATTGCATCATCAACCTTCTCAAGGCTCTCCCGGACGTCCCTCTCCACCTCGACCTCCGAAAAATCCATGCGCTTTATGAAGTCGAACTCCTCCATGGGCCCCACGTCCCGATTTGGATGTTGGTATATAAAACGTTTCTTCAGTCGAGCTCCTCGATGAGGTTGAGCTCAACGGACGTCTCTCCCCCCGGGTTGAGTATCACCAGGTAGTGCCTCCCCGCCGGAACGTCCACATCAACCTCAATGCTCGTCCCCTCCCACTCACCGAGGCTGTTGAAGGGCGCACCGCGCTTCATTGCATCGAACGAATCCCCGTCGAGCAGGTAAACATTGATGGGGGAAGGGGCGCTTAAAGTGCCCGAGAGGTGGGAGGAGGAGTGAAGGGGGATGTAGAGGGCGCTTCTCGCCCCAAGGGTCTGAGTCCCCCTGTAGGAGTACGTGCCGGGTGAGAGGAACGAAAGACCCGTGTAGCCTATTATTGATGCCATCATGAGGATGATCGCGAGGATTGAGAGGCCCTTCTTTAACGCACCCATGGTTCACACCGGAGAAGGCACAACCTTTGAGGTAAAAAGGGTTCCGGAAGGCTAATTAGTCCCACCGTTGGAGACACTCACATGCCGAGGGAGAAGGTGGTGAGGATTTGGGACGAGCGCGAGGTGGTCTATTCGAGGGAGAGGTGGGCCACGCTCCGCGCCAAAAGGGAGAAGGCCCTAGTAATAATGGAGCGCCTGGGGGAGTTCGATCCCCACGTTTACGGAAGCGTCGCGCGCGGCGACGTGAGGAGGGACAGCGACGTTGATATTTTCGTACCCTACCGCGTGCCCGCCTACCTGGTGGAGCTCGCCCTCGAGGGCCTCGTGAGGAGGAGAAAAATAGTTATGGCCACACCCTGGCACCTCATCAAAGGGGTCATAGAGGTGGATGAGGAAACCACGGTGACGTTCCCCCTCGTGAACCCAACGGACAGGGAGCTCGAGTTCTACCGGTGGGGGGGTGCGCTCGACATGGAGGGTCTCAAGAGAAGGGAGCGCGTCCCGGGGGTGAACAAAAAGCTCATCCTCATAATCCCGACGGAGAGAGGGCACATCGAGAGGGAGGTCGTTGGGAGGGAGCCTGAAGTCGCCAGAATCCTTGGAGTGAGCGTCGATATAGTTATGGAGCGCGTCCACGTGCTCACGAGGCGCGACAGAATAGGGCGGACGGGGATATACGTAGACGAGGAAGTGCCGGACTGGATGGCCTTCGAGGAGGCCCTGAAGGTCATCGCCGACAGAGACCCGAACGTTAGGAGAAAGGTGAGGGAAGCGGGGGGGATTTAGAGAACCGCCACGGCCCTCACGGGACTTCCCGAGCCGCCTTTAATCCTCAGGGGAAAGGCTATAAAGGTGAACTCCCTCCCGAGGAGGGCATCAAGGTTGGTGAGGTTCTCGAATATCGGAATGTCGTTTGAGAGCAGAACCCTGTGCGCGCTCCCATCGCGGTCAATGCTTGGCGTATCTATCCCAACGGCCCTGACGTTCATTCTAACGAGCTCTACGGCAGCTTCCTTCGTGAGGAATCCCCTTCCATTGGTGAGAAAGAGCACGATGAACCCCTCAAGGGTGCCTGCTTCTCTAACGTGCTCCGCGGTTATGGGGCCCTCCACGCGCACCACCTTTCCGGGACCGGTGAAGCGCTCGAGGGGGAGCTCATCAACCGTTTTACCGCCCTCTACGAAGTGAGCCGGGGCATCCACGTGCGTCCCCGTGTGCTCCCCCATGGAAATGGTGTTCATGAAGTAGCCGTCCCTCCCTATCGAGGCCCATTCCCGGATTTTCACCTCCGGGTCGCCGGGATAGACTGACATGCCGTCCTCTATCGCAACGCTCAGGTCAACTATCACGCTCATCCCCCCGTGAAGAATCCCACCTCGAACTTTCTGTAGGATATGGCCTTATAGCTTTCGGCGGAGCGGAGCGAGTAGCTAATGATCACGTTCCTGACCTCCTCCACGGGGCCGACGATGAAGGTTATGTAATGCGTTTTATCCCAGGGGTTGCGCACCGTTTCGATTACCACATCGTACTCGTCCTTCAGGGGCTCCGAGGGTACCATGAGGCCGTGGTCGTAGCGGTAGGCCATTATCCCTGGGCTTTGCGCCCTAAAAGTATCCTCAAAGGTTACGGGCAGGTCAAGCTCCCTCAGGAGCTCCGGAGTGCCTATAACCACGACGTTTCCCTTAAGGCCCTTGAAGTCCTCCGCCACCTCCACCTCCGGCGGGGTGACTCCCCGGTAGTCCCCCATCCACACGGCGGGGTTCTTTACCTTGCGAACGAACTCCTCCGGGGCGCCAACCGCGGTTAGCTTCCTCTCCTTCAGGGCGGAGTCAAACTGGAGAAACGTTGAGGGGAGGGTGTTCTCGATGAAAAATTCGCTCACATTTTCGGCGCTGGCCCAGGCCTTCATGTGCTCCACGAGCGTTGGGAGGTAGTCCTCGAGGCTCACGTTTCCCATCGCCTCGAACTCCCTTCTAAGGGCCGGCACGAGGTAGTCGCCGCGGCCCATGTGGTAGAGCTCCTTTCTCTCCGCGTCCTCCGGGAAGTCCCGCGCCAGAACGTGGAGCGAATAGGCCTTGGCAATCTGGTCTGCGAAGTACTCCGGGAGCGAGAGGTTCATGTAGGCAAGGCGTGAGGAGGCGAAGTCGTAGTAGTAGGAAACCTCCTCAAACTTCCCCACGTTCTTCCCGATCAGGGGGCGGAGGGAAACCATGGCGAACCTGTAGAGCAGCTCGGCCCTGAAGTCCTGGAGCCTGAAGCGGTAGGGCCCGAGGAAGTCGTAGTAGTCGCTCATCTTGTAGAAGTACTCGAGGGAACTCCGCATTATGGGGTCACGGTACATGGAGGATAGGTAGACGGCATCAACCCCGAACTCGTTGAGCTTCGACTTGTAGGGAATCACCATGTAGAGCGTGTTCCCCCGCGGCACGCTGTAGGGGGGCACGTAGAGGGAGTAGGAGATGACCACATTGAAGCGCTCATAAACAACCCCAAAGCGGTGCTCTATCTCCCTGAGGTCTTCCTCACTGAATGCCTGCCTGAACTTGGTTATGACGGTGAGGTAGAAGTCGTTGTAGTGTTCGTCATAGAACTTCGAGAACTTCACGGCCCTTCCAAAGTCGCGGAGGGCAAAGAGAAGTGTTTTTATACGCTCCCTCTCGTCCCGGGACAGGCTGAAGGAGTTCAGACTCTCCTCTATCTCGGCATCGCTGGCATCTTCAAGGTAGGTGGTGTTGGCGAGAACCTTCATGGTGTTCTCCAACCTCTCCGCCCTCACCTGCGGAGGGAGCTCGCGGCTGAACTGCTCGCGTATGAGGTCAAACACCTCATGCTCCTCGTAGTCAACAAAATAGGCCCTGAGCATCTGGTAGTAGGAGGCGGGGGCTATTACAAAGTTGTCCGCCTTATGAAATGCCACGATGTAGGCGGAACCAAAGAGTTCGAAGTTCCTGGGAATGCTCACCTCTATCATCGCGGGCTTTTTCCTCTCGCCGATGCAGCCGGAGGCAAGTATAAGAAGGACAAGCAGAAGCGCGACATACTTTCTCACTTTCCACACCCAAGTTGGATTTGTGAAAATGAATACTTAAACGTTTTGATAACGCTCCACCCAAAAAGCAAAAATGTGAGGGGAGACCCTCCTCACCCTATCGTCGCCCTCTCGAACTCGAGCATGGCCAGACCCACTAAGAGGGCCGCCAGGACGGTTAGAACGCCCAGATCAACGCCGAGCGAGAACTTCGCTACACTCGCCCCCACGAGGAAGTGCCTCGCCCCGTCAACGGCGTAGGTAAGGGGGTTGAGGTAGGCCAGAGCCTTCATCCAGCCCGGCATCGTGTCTATCGGGTATATCGCGCCGCTCAGGAATGTCAGCGGGAGCATGAGGACCATCATAACCATCTGGAAGCCCTCCATGCTCTCCATCTTCAAAGCCAGGCTGACGCCAAAGCCAGAGAAGGCCATCGAGAGCAGGAAGCCGATGCCGAGAGCAGGAAGGAAGCCGCTCAGCTTGAGGCTCTCCGCGAGCGGGTAGGTGAGGGTGAGGATTATCGCACCCTGAGCCAGCGTCACGAGTGAATCGCCGATTATCCTCCCGAGGATACCCTCCTTCCTCGATGCGGGAGCCACGAGCATTTCCTTGAGGAAGCCGAACTGCTTGTCCCAGATGACGCTTACCCCTGCTATGAAGCTCATGTTGAAGACCGTCATGGCGAAGATACCCGGCGCGAGGAAGGTGAGGTAGTCAACCCCTCCGAAGATCGCCCTCGCCATCGGATTGTTGAAGACCTTGCTCCAGCCGAGGCCGAAAAAGACGAGCCAGATGAGCGGGTTGATTATCATCCCGATTACCCTCGACCTCGCCCTGCTGAACCTCTTGAGCTGCCTGTAGGCCATTGTCGTCAATGCCTCCATCCCCTCACCTCCCCCTCATCCTCATTCTCACGAATGAAACAATGGGATTCTCCGGCCCCTCGTCCCTTATCTCCCTGCCCGTCAGGTGGAGGAAGACGTCGTTGAGCGTCGGGCGGTGGTAAGTGACCTCCAGGATCTTGATCCCTTTCTCACTCGCGAGCTCGAAGAGCCCCGGGAGTGCCTCCGCTGCATTTTCCACCTCAAGCGCCACCCTACCGTCGGGGAGAACCCTACAGCCCCTGATGAAGTCACTTTCGAGGCACTTCAGCTCCTCGGGAGCGTCGAGTTTAAGATAAATCACGTCGTTTCCTACGAGCCTCTTCAGCTCCTCGGCGGTGCCCTCCGCTATTATCTTCCCGTGGTCTATGATGGCTATCCTGTCCGCTAATCCCTCCGCCTCATCCATGTAGTGCGTTGTGAGGAAAATCGTCATGCTGTGCTCCTCCTTCATCGCCCTTATGTAGTCCCAGATGTGCGCCCTCGTCTGGGGGTCGAGGCCTATCGTCGGCTCGTCAAGGAAGAGAACCTCAGGCTCATGGAGGAGGGAGCGCGCTATCTCAAGCCTGCGCTGCATCCCGCCGCTGAAGGTCTTGACTGGTCTGTCCTTA
This sequence comes from Palaeococcus ferrophilus DSM 13482, assembly GCF_000966265.1. Lineage (NCBI taxonomy): Archaea > Methanobacteriati > Methanobacteriota > Thermococci > Thermococcales > Thermococcaceae > Palaeococcus > Palaeococcus ferrophilus. The sequence continues at coordinate 11,504 of NZ_LANF01000007.1, forward strand.
AACTCCCAGAGCTCAACGAACGTGAGGAGCCTCTCAATCTTCTCCTTCAACTCGTTCCCCTTCAGCCCGTAAATCCTCCCGTGGATGTACATGTTCTCCCAGGCGGTGAGTTCCCTGTCGAGGCTCGGGTCCTGGAAGACTATTCCTATTCTTTTCCTGACCTCCATTGGCTCCTTAACCACGTCGTGGTCAGCGACTATCGCCCTTCCGGAAGTAGGCCTCAAAAGCGTCGTGAGGACGTGCACCGTTGTCGTCTTTCCGGCTCCATTCGGCCCGAGGAAGGCGAATATCTCCCCCCTCCTGACCCTGAAGGAGACCCCTTTGACGGCCGCAAAGTCCCCGTACTTCTTGACGAGGTTTTCAACGAGAATTGCCTCGCTCATTCTCTCCCCTCCGGTATCTCACCGAGGAGGATGAGCCTGACCCGCTTCGTGAAGCCTGTGAACTCCCTCGCGAGAGCCCTCTTCTGCTCCTCCGTGAGGTCTTCGAGGGAATTGAAGGCGTCTCTCATAACCTCCGCCAGCTCCCGGCCTCCGAGTCTCGCGAACTCTCTGAATCTGGCGGCCATACGGGTTACCTCCGCCAGCTCCTCCCCGTGCTCCTCGAGGTACTCCCTCCCCTTCTCCGTGGCCCTGTAGAGCCTCTTGTCGCGTTTGCCCTCACCAATGGTCTCTATCAGGCCGGCTCGCTTGAGGGAAGCGAGGATTGGATAGATGGTTCCGGGGCTGGGGTGGGGCATGCCGTACCTCCTTTCCAGCTCCGCCATTATGCCGTAGCCGTGCATCGGCTTCTCGGAGAGCATCTTGAGGACGAGGAGTTTCAGGTGTCCCTTGTACCTGGGCCTCTCCATACATGTCACCAATATATCGAACGATATATCATCTTAAAAACGTTTGGGTAGAAAGTCATAAAATACCGTGGCGGGTAGGTAGAATGGTGGTGATATGCGGCTCGTGATGAGGCCCCTCTTTGACGCGCCCCTTCCCCCGGAGTTCATCGAGGTTCTGCGGGAAAAGCTCAGCGGGAGGGAGGTGGAGGAGGGTGAAACCGTTGAGATTGAACTTCTGGGAAAGCGCCTCCCCTTCAGGGTAATCCACGCCGAACCCTCGCCCCTTAGGGTGGGAAGGGGAACGGTGATTGAGATAACGAGGGAGGAGATATCGAGTGTAACTCTTGAGCTCGAGGGGGATATCAGGGACGTTGTGCCCTTCGAGGAAGGCTTTGTGGTGGTGCTTGAGAACAGGGTTATCGCGGTGGATGGGAAAGGGCACAGGCTCTTCGAGAGAACTTTCGAAGGACTTAAATACGTTAGGGCAACCAAAAAGGCTGTGGCGGTGGTGCACGATGGCGGGCTCACGGTCATTGGACTGGAGTAAGGGGTTCACATTCAGCGAAACCCCCGAGGAAAAAAGGGAGAGGGCGAAGAAGATAGTGGAAATCCTCATGAAAACCCACCCGAGGGAGAAGCTCCTTATAGGCGACCCCTACAGGACTCTAATCCACTGCATAATCTCCCAGCGAATGAGGGACGAGGTTACCTACAGAGTGTGGGGGGAACTCTTTGAAAAGTACCGCGACATCGAGACGATAGCGAACACCCCAATTGAGGAGATGAAGGCGTTTCTGAGGGAGCGGGGCGTCGGTCTCTGGAAGACGAAGGGTGAGTGGATAGTGAAGGCTTCGCGGATAATCCTTGAGAAGTACGGCGGCAGGGTGCCCGATAACATGGAGGAGCTCACGAAGCTGCCAGGTATAGGGAGGAAGTGCGCCAACATTGTCTTAGCATACGGCTTTGGGAGGCAAGCTATCCCAGTGGATACTCACGTAAACAGGATAAGCAAACGCCTCGGTCTGGCTCCCCCGAGGGTGGCTCCTGAAAAGGTAGAGGAGTACCTCATGGAGCTGATTCCAAAGGACAAGTGGATATACGTCAACCACGCGATGGTTGACCACGGGAAGAGCATCTGCAGGCCGATAAACCCGAAGTGCGACGAATGCCCCCTAAGGGAGCTCTGCCCCTACGCAAAGGGGCTCGTCACGGAGGAGCATCTCAGGGGGAGGAAGGCATGAGGCGAAGGGTGGGCCTCTCGATGACCGCTTTTAGAGGGGAGAGCCCAGGGGAATTTGCTGGATGGACGGCCAGGGTTGAAGGGCTTGGCTTCGACTTCGTTGAGCTCGTGAGCGAGTGGCCGCACTACATAACGCCCGAGAACTGGCGGGAGTGGGCCGATGCCATTGAGAGCACGAACCTCGGCGTTACCCTGCACGCGCCCTTCATTGACATCAACATAGCCTCATTCAACGCGGTCATACGGGAGACCTCGCTCAGGATTATAGAGGAGTCTCTCGACGCGGCTTCGCGCCTTGGGGCGGAGGTCGTTACGCTCCACCCGGGCCACTGCTCGCCAATAAGCCGCGAGAGGCAGAGGGATTACCTTGAGATACACAGGGCCTCCCTGGAGAGGCTCGGAAACCTCGGTGAGGAGTACGGGGTCAAAATCGGCGTCGAGAACATGCCCCACTTTCCAATCCTCGATGGTCAAGGGTGCGACAGGCTGGAGGAGATACTCACGGGATTGAACATTGGGGTGACCTTCGACGTGGGGCATTTAAACACCACAACGGGGGCCTTTGAGCGCTTTATCGCGAGACTGGGGGAGAGAATCGTTCACGTGCACCTCCACGACAACTCCGGGGAAAGCGACGAACACCGCGCCCTGGGTAGCGGGACGATTCCGTGGGAGAGGGTTCTAAAAGCGCTTCCACCCGTGACGTGGGCCCTGGAAGTTCTGACCCTCGAAGACGCGGAGAAAAGTCTGGGGCTCATAAAGCGGTTTGGGGAATGAAAAGAAAGGGCTTCACTCCTCCTCTTCCACTTCCTCTCCGGCCAGCTTTCTGAGCTTGTCGAGGTCGGAACCGACGGCTATGAGAACGTCCCCCTCCTCCAGCGTGTCGTCCTTTCCCGGGTTGTAGACGTACCTCGTTCCGCGCTTTATCGCCAGAATCCTCGTGCCTATCTTGCTGGGGAGCTTGAGCTGGGCCAGGGTCTTTCCGTGGAGGATCGAGCCCGGCCTCACTGTCACCCTCCCAAGCTCCTCCTCGGTGTCCTCCATAATCTTCCTGATTATCGGGTGAGGCTCAACATCGCGGAGCACTATCTCCGATATCTTGTAGGCGGCGTCGCTCATCTGCTCGTTTATGGTGGCGACCTCTATCACACTAAGGAGCTTCGTGGGCTTCTCCTCCTTTTTGGCCGCCTTGAGGGCGAGCTTCTTGACCTTGAGGGTGAGGTCGTCCATGCGCTCCTCCAGCAGGTAAACCTCCTCGGCGATGTCCTCGCTGTTGTACATGACGGAGGAGAAGGCGAGGTCAACCATGAGGGATGAAAGGTCCTTCATCTCCACGAGGCAGTTTTTAATCTCCTTGAGCTCACTCATTGCCCACCACCTTCATTATGCCCCTTGCGAGCTCCTTGAGGTAGTCTATCGACGTCTGCGTTCCCCTACCTATGAGAACGTCGTTCGCCAGTATCTTGAAGTCTCCGTCGGGGGCAAAAATCCAGCGCTTGCCCCTCCTGACGGCTATGAGCCACACCCCCGTGTTGCTCGCGAGGTCGAGCTCCTCCAGCGTCTTCCCCACGAGGACGGAGTGCGGGGCAACGATGAAGCGCCCTATGACCTCCTCGCTCTCCATGATGGCCTCCCTTATGACGGGATGTAGCTCAACGCCCTCGAGAACCATCTTGGCAAGGTCAGCTGCGGCGTTCGAGACGTCGTCTATGGCGTGTGCCATCTGGAGGATTGAGGTTATCTTCTCCGCATCTCGGGGATTCCTTGCGGCGAGAACGGCGTGAACCGTCAGGTGGTAGTTGAGAAGGTCGAGGTACTCCTCCAGCTCCAGCACTTCCTCCGCTATGTCCTCCTCATTAAAGAGAACGGATGAGTACGCCAGGTCAACCATAAGCTCGGCGGTGTTTTTCATCTCAATGAAAATCTCCTTGACGTTCTTCGGACGGTACTCGTACTCCTCCAGCTCCTCCACGAGGTTCTCACCATTCCTTGGCTGCCCGCGAAAGTTTATTTAGTTTTCGGGCCATGACGGGAAAACTTATATAGTACCTCGCAGACTATTTTCGGCAAAACGTGCAGGGGTGGCAGCGATGGAGAGTGATAGGGATGGGGGCCCTTCAGGAGCTGAAAAACAGGGTTTTATCCGCCTACAGGACGACGCTACCCTCGCTCGTGCTCTCATTGATAATCGGCCTATTCGGCGGTACGTTTCTCGGCAAGTACTTTGACAAGGTCCGTTCCTCCTACCCAGGCCTTCTCGTGATTCTGCCGGGAATAATGGGGCTCCGCGGAAACGTCTTCGGTTCCCTGGCCTCGCGCTTCTCCACGATGCTCTACCTCGGTGAACTCGAACCATGCCTGAGGGACAGAAAAGTGCTCAAAAACGTGGTGATCGCGGTTATGCTATCCCTGATCCCCATAACCCTCCTTTGGGCGATAGGCGTCCTCCAGGGCATCAGAAAGAACGCTTTTGAAATCCTCCTAATAGTGATAAGCTCCACGATTCTGGTCTCCCTCATCCTCGGGTACTTCAGTGCCTTCGTGACCATCTTCAGCTTCCGCCGTGGGAGTGACCCCGACAGTGTCGCGGCGCCCCTTGTGGCCTCTATGGGGGATTTACTCACCATACCCTCCCTTATAATGTTCATACTCCTCCTGGAGCACTCCAAGGGGCAGTTCTGGACTTCCAACACGGCCCTCGTCGTGCTCTTCCTCTTCCTCATCGGGGTTGGCAGGGTCAGAAGGGCGGAGGTTCTTGAGCTGAAGGAGCTCTTCATAACCATAACGGCCCTCGCCCTCCTCTCGGTGGTCTCGGGCTCACTCCTCCACCGCTACAGCGAAATAATAGGCAGAGCCCTCCTCCTTGGTTTCATATACCCGGCACTCCTCAGCAGCTTCGGGAACTACGGCTCGGTCGTGGCCGCTAAAACCTCCACAAAGCTCCACCTCGGTGAGATTGAAGGTTACCTCTCCGGAGAGCAGATGCTCGAGATACTCGGCCTGTTCATGACGACGCCCGTTATAGGGGTGGCGCTGAGTTATCTCGGGGCGCTTGTGGTGAGGCTCACCACGGGGGCGAGCGTTGTGCCGCTCCGCACCCTTGTACTGACCTACCCCTTCATGGCGCTCTTCGTGATGTTCTACGCCTACACGCTCTCCTACTTCCTCTTCCAGAGGAACATAGATCCCGACAGCGTGGCGATTCCCCTGATAGCGAACAACAGCGACATACTCGGTACCATATACACGGTGATGCTCGCGAAGATGGCAACGGGCATGTAAAAAAAGTGGGAGAAGTATCAACCGAGGCGCTTCCTCATGAATGCCTCGAAGTTGTCCATTGCCTCCTCAAGAACCGGGACCGGCGGCAGGAAGACTATGCGGAAGTGCCAGTCGCCTACCCTTCCGAAGCCGGAGCCGTGGACGAATAAAACATGCGCCTCGTTGAGGACGTCGAGGACGAACTCCTTATCGCTCTTCCACTTGGAGCGCTCCTCTATCCGCGGGAAGATGTAAAAGGCTCCCTGCGGCTTCTGGGTGCTCACCCCAGGTATTTCAGTGAGGCGCTTGTAGATGTAGTCCCTCCTCTCCTTAAGCTTGGCCATGTACTCCCCGAGATAATCCATCGGGCCGGTTAGGCCTGCTATCGCCGCGAACTGGGCCGGAGTGCTCGGGCAGAGCCTTATGCGAGCGAGCTTGTCTATGGCTTCCCTCACTTCTGCCAGCTTGTTCTCCGGGTCAACGTAGTAGAAGTAGCCCAAACGCCATCCGGTGGCGAAGTAGACCTTGGACATGCCGTTCATCACTATAACCGGAACGTCCTTTGTGAGTGAGCCTGGAGAAACGTGCTCCCCCTCGTAGGTCATGAGGTCGTATATCTCGTCGCTTATGATCAGGATATCGTACTCTCCGGCGAGGTCAATTATCTCCTTCACCGTCTTCTTCTCGTAAAGCGCTCCGGTGGGGTTGTTTGGGTTTATGACCGCGATGGCCTTCGTCCTCTCGTCTATGCGCTTCCTCATGTCGTCTATGTCCGGCTGCCAGCCCTCCTCCTCAAGGGTGGTGTACTCGTTGGGGATTCCACCGTAGAACTTGACGAGGCCTGTGTAAGGCGGATAGCTCGGGCTTGGAACGAGAATGTTGTCCCCTGGATCGAGGATGCCGCCGAATATAAGCTGGAGGGCCTCGGTGACGGCCGTTGTGACGCGAACATCGTCGGGACTTACATTAACGCCGTTCTTCCTCTTCTCCCGCTCCACTATGGCCTCCCTGAGCTCCGGAATACCTTCACTCGGGCCGTAGTAGTTGTGGCCCTCATTTATCGCCCTGCAGTAAGCTTCCTTCATGTGCTCCGGCGGCTGGAAGTCGTACTTCCCGGGATCGCCTATGTTGAGGCGGATAACCTTTATCCCCTTCTTTTCGAGCTCCCTTGCGGGGAGAACGACGTCCCTTATGGCGTACTCAACACCCATGGCCCTTTCAGATGGATGAATCATTTCAATCACCACTGGACTGTTAAGACTTCAACCATAAAAACTTATTCATGCGTGGGGCCAAAGCTTAAAAGTCCCGGGGAGGAATTCGCAACAGGCGATGAAGAATAGCAAGCAAACTGAGAGCTCACGAAATGATGACGTGAACACCCACTGAGCCTAAACGTACACCGCGAACGGGGCAAGGATCAGCACATCAAGCCCCGCTTTTCTCGCGCTCTCGAGCGCGTCGGCAGGGGAGCACACTATCGGCTCTCCATGCATGTTGAAGCTCGTGTTGAGCACTGCCCCAATTCCCGCTTTTTTATTGAATTCTTCAATTGTGGAATAGTATAATTCGTTAACCTTTTTCCTCACGGCCTGCGGCCTCGTGGTTCCGTCAACGTGGACAACGGCCGGGGCTGCCTCTCTAAACTCCTCGCTCGCGGTGTAGCTCATGGTCATGAACTCGTTGGGCTCTCCGTTCAGATCTTCGAGGTATTCTCCCGCCTTCTGCCAGAGCATCGAGGGCGCGAAGGGCTGGAAGACGTCCCTCTTCAAAGCCACGTTGAGCCTCTCCTTAACGCTCTCGTCTCTGGGATCAGCCAGAATCGAGCGGTTACCAAGGGCCCTCGGCCCGTACTCCATCCGACCGTTGAAGAGGCCCACGAGCTCCCCCTCCACGAGGGCATCGGCGACGAATCCCGAAACGTCGCTTACCTCCCCGTACTCAACGCCTTCCTCTTTGAGAATACCCTCTATTTCCTCCTCGGAGTACTCTGGCCCCAGATAGACGTGCTCCAGTTTAGAGGGCCTCCACTTTCCATCTAGCCTCTCGAACTGAGCTTTGATGAATATGGCAGCGCCAAAGGCGAGGCCGCCGTCGTCCATAGCAGGGAACACCCAGAGGTTGTCGTCTCCAAAAACGTGCCTCAGGACGGCGTTGGCCTTGACGTTTTGAGCTACACCGCCGGCGTAGGCCACCGGGAGGGAATGCTCATTGAGCCGGAGGCCCAGCTCCTCAACGAGCTTCTCAAGGTGGGCCTGGGCGCTCGCCGCTATCCCTATCGCCTTCCTCTGAAGTTTTCCCTCGAGCTTTCCGCGCTTCATCTGCATCGCTATCTCCTTCGCGTGCTTCAGCGGATACTTGAACAGCTCCGCGAGCTTCTTAGTGGCTTCAACGCCCACAACCTTTAGATGGTTCTCGAAGGTCAGGCCGTTTAACTCGATTATAGAGCTTAAATCGTAGGCCGGCCTCCCGTAGGCCGCTAAACTCATCACCTTGCCCTCGTGCCTCATCGGCTTGAAGCCGAGGAGCTCTGTAACGGAGGCGTAGAAGTCGCCGAGGGAATCTAGATAGGTGCTCTGAGCCATCCTGATCATCTCACCGTCTCTCGCGACGTAGATGGACGAGCTGAGCCCATCTCCAGCCGCGTCTATGCTCAGAGCTATCGCATCTCTCCAGCCGGAGGTGTAGTAGGCCGAGGCAGAGTGGGCAAGGTGGTGCTCGACGAAGATAACCTTCCTCTTAAAGTCTTTCCCAAAAATTGCCTTCAGGTTCTCCTCAAGAGCTATTAAGCGGCTCTGCTTCCGGAATATTCCGGCAACTGCTATGGCCTCAACTTCCTCTGGAGAAGCGTTGGCCATCTCAAGGACTTTCCTCACGCTCAGCTCAGGGAAGCCGCGGTATTTTTTAACGCGGTTGAGTCTCTCCTCGTTAACCGCGAAGATTCTCTCGCCGTCTATCAGAACTACCCCCGCATCGTGACCATCGTGGACTCCGAGTATCATGTTCCCCGCTTCCGCAAAGGTCTTTAAAAACTTCGCCCCAGTCTAAAGGGGTGAGATTATGATAATCTGGGACGACCACTTCCACGTTGACCCTTACCACGGGCTGTTTTTGGAGGCGGTGAAGGAGTTTCATAGGACCGGGGGAACGCACCTCGTGGTGGTCTACAAGACGGCCCACGACTACGGCTTCCCGGGACTCAAGGCGGAGGACTTCATGAAGGCGATGGACTTCCACATCGAGCTGGTCGAGAGGATAAACAGCGAGACACCGGTGAAGGCCTACGCCGTCGTTGGAGTCCACCCGGCGGAGTTCGACTACCTTGCGAGAGAGAAAGGGCTCGAATATGCGAAAAACGAGGTAATGAAGGCGTTGGAGTATGCCCAGAAGCTCTGCCTTGAGGGAAAGGCGATAGGCATAGGTGAAATCGGCAGGCCGCACTACGAGGTTCCAGAGGAGATTTGGAAAGCGAGCATAGAGCTGATGAAGTACGGGATGAGTTTAGCAAAAGAGGCCGACTGCGCCGTCCAGCTCCACACCGAGAGCTTCAACGAAGAGAAGTTCAGGGAGCTCGGGAAATACGTAAGGGAGGTCGGCATGAAACCCCATAAAGTTGTCAAGCACTTCTCGCCGCCGCTAGTAACGGTTGCCGAAGAGGTCGGCGTTTTCCCGAGCGTGATAGCGAGCAGGAAGAACATCAAAGCTGCCATAGAGCAGGGGAACCGCTTCATGATGGAGACTGACTACATAGACGATAAGAGAAGGCCGGGAGCGGTTCTGGGGCCGAAAACTGTTCCAAAGAGGACGAAGGCCTTCCTCCAGAACGGCATCTTCACCGAGGAGGACGTTTACAAGATACACGTTGAAAACCCGGAAAAGGTCTATGGGGTGGAGATTGGGGAGTAGCCCCAAATTTTCACTTTTCGGACCGTGGACTCAGAAAAGCCTGAGCTCTTCATCCGGTGCTATGGGCTCCGCCTCGTAGCCAAGTCCATTTAAAATCCTCGCGAACTCCCTCGCGTGGCCGTAGACCGTCAGCACCTTCTCGGGGTTTACCTTCTCCACTATCCGCATGAGCTCCCAGAAATCCGCGTGGTTGCTTAGCTTCAGCGTTCCAAAGCCGGAAACCGTAAGCTCCCACGGAGAGAAGGAGTTCTCAACCCTTGGGGAGCGGAAGGAGCGCAAGACCACCTCCCCATCCCCCAGGATGTTGCCGAAGGTTACCCCGAACTTGGAGTAGACCCTCGCCACCTTGAGCATCTCCCTGGACGGCCTGACCGTGTAGCCGTGGACGTCGAGTATCTTCATGACCTCCTGCGCCTTTCCCATCTGGTTAACGTAGAGCGTCGGCCTCTTCCCCCTGTCAAGGGCTTCCTCCACAAATGCCACGAGCTTCTTCTCCGCCTCTCTCGGCGAGGGAAAGGTGTGGTGGGGAACACCGAAGGTGGCTTCGATCACGAGGAAGTCCGCCCGCGGGAAGCGGCTTTTCTCCGCCGTCCGGAGCTTGTACCACTTCACATCTCCTGTGTAGAAGAGCGTGCCGTTCTCGAGCCACAGCTTTATTCCGGCCGAGCCGAGCATGTGGCCCGCGGGATAGAGCTTCGCCTTTATATCACCTATGTAAAAGGTTTTCCCAAAGGGAACCTCGCGGTAAAAGCCCCCCTTGCGGAGGTGGCTGAGGAACTTTGTGGCCCTCGTGGCGAAGATGACCTCCCCGCTAACGAAGTGGTCGGTGTGGGCGTGGCTCTGGAAGGCAAACCTCGTCGAGCTGTCGAGGCCTATGTTGCGCAATATCATCTTACGCCCCCGGTTATGATAAACATCGAACTGACAGTTTATAAATATGGCACCGAAAAATATGCGGAGGAAAGATGAAGGTAGAGACGGCCGTGTTAGTGGTCTCCGCGACACTCATATACCCGTTAATACTCTATTACCTAGTCCTAACTCTGAACGGGATACGCTACTATCTGGGGTTCCAGGAAAGGGAGCCCCCTCATGAGCTCCCGAAGGTCACCATCATGATACCGGCCCGGAACGAGGGGTTGACCGTTGGTGAGACGCTCAGGGCCATGATGGAACTCGACTACCCCAAGGACCGTCTTGAGGTTCTCCTCCTGAACGATGGCTCCACGGACGAGACGGAGGTTGTGGCAAGGCGGTTCGAGAGGGAATATCCTTTCATCAGGGTAATAAACGTGGAGAACGGGGGAAGGGGTAAGGGATACGTTCTGAACTACGGGATGAAGTTCGCCCGCGGGGAGGTCATAGCGGTTTACGATGCGGACAACAGGCCCGAGAAGGACTCCCTAAAGAAGCTCATCGCCCTTCTCAGCGAGGAAACACCCGTCGTTGTCGGGAAGGTGAAAACATTAAATTGGAAAACGAACGTTCTAACGCGCTTCATCTCAATGGAGTTCATGTACTTCCAGCTCGTCAGCCAGGGCGGTAGGAGCTTGCTGTTTAAGAACGCCCTTATTCCCGGCACAAACTTCGTCATAAAGCGCTCCATTCTTGAGGAGATTGGAGGGTGGGACGAAAAAGCCCTTGCAGAGGACCTTGAGCTCTCCTTCAGGATTATGGAGAGGGGATACCGGATACTCTACAACCCCCAAGCCACCTCATGGGAGAGCGAGCCTGAAGACTGGGGCGTGTGGTTCCGTCAGAGGGTTAGATGGGCAACGGGAAACGTTTACACTGCCCGAAAGTACCTCAGGCGGCTCCACAGCATCAGGAGCCCATTCGTGAGGGCCGATGTCATTGTGGAGGCCACTACGTACTACCTCTTCTCAGCGGCCGTGCTTGCCTCGGATATCCTATTCCTCCACGGGGTCTCCCTTGGAAGAGAACTTAACAGGTTCGCACTGATGCTCTGGGCAGTTGTTTACGGGATATACCTCTTTAGCATCTACGCCGCTCTTGCACTCGAGGGAGAGCTCAGACCTTCCTACGTACTCCTTGCACCTATCATGTACTACACCTACTCGCAGGCGTGGATCCTCGTCTCGCTGAAGGGACTCGACAACGTCCGCAGAGGAGCGGTTAGATGGTACAAGACCGTCAGAACCGCGGTGATAAGGAGCGTATACTACCCGCTCTTCGGCCGGAGTGTGAACAGGGAAACCCTCCCCCTGGGCCTCCGTCCCGTTATCGAAGCGGAGAAGTTCGGGGCGTCCAGGCGAGTGGGGGAACTCTCAAGGAAGCTGGCCCGTGAGGAGGGTCTCTCCGAGGAGGACGCCCGTGCTATAGTGCTCTCCATTCTCTCAGGTGCCAACGTTGTGGTGGTCTCCTCCAGAAAGGCGGAGAGGATAGCTCTCAAGCTCGGACTGGTGCCGATTGAAAAGGAGGTGGTTAAGGTTGAGCCGCGAAAGTGAACTTCTTGAGAAATACTTTCAGATGACGAAGGATGGGGAGAAGGCCCTCGATATGCTGGAGAGGGCCCTTGAGGAGAAGGAGAGGAACATGTTCAGGGGCTTCCTCATGGTGGGGCTCGGGATATCCCTCCTGGTCAACGCCACCATAATGTCCCTCAGGGAGACCTCGCTTATATCGGTCTTTGGGAGCCTCCTCGGTGGCCTCTCCCTGGCGGTGGGCTTCTACTACGCGGCCAAACCCATAAGACTCAGGGAAGTGCGGTGAGGGCATCTCACACCTTAACCCCAAGCTCGCCCCGCTCGAGGACGATCCTCCCGTCGGGCAGGAGCGAGATGCTCAGGGCGTGGATTTCCACCCCTGCTTTCCTGGCTTCTTTCAAAAGCTCTGCTATCTCGGGATCGCCCTTCTTGTAGGGCCTGAACCTCTCAACGCCGGGCATCGCACCGATGAAGAATATCATAGCCCTCTTTCCAGCCTTTGACAGCTCTATCAGCTCCCTTATGTGTTTCTGGCCCCTCACGCTCGGGCAGTCGGGGTACATCGCGTACTCTCCCCTTTTCCCACCGCGGAGGACGGCGCTCTTCATCTCGGCGTAGATTTCACCGCCTGGACACTCGAAGAGGTAATCGAGGCGGGACTTTCCGACGGTGACTTCCTTCCTTTTTATGAGGCAATTTCTAAGCCATGGGACGAGGTTGAGCTCAACGGCCCTCTCGAAGGCCTTAGCCTGGGTTCTGGTGTCTATTATCGCGCCCTCCCCCTCCAGGTCTTCGAACGCAATTAAAACAAAGTCCGTCTTCCCTCCTCTCTTCGGTGTGCAGAAGGCCCTCCTCCCCTTAACCATGAACTCCTCTAATCGGCCGGTGTTTGTCACCAAAGCTTTCCTAATCTCGCCGTTTACTTCAACTAGGGCTACAAAGCGGTTGAGCCTTTCGATGAACCTGCACGGAACGACGTTGAGGGTCAGCAGTACGGGTTTCGTCATGAAATAAACTACACCGAAAGACGTTTTTAACTTTGAGGGCAAACTTAAACGGTGGTTCGATGATACCGGAGGAGTTCATCAAATACGCCTTCGAGGAGAGGGTGGAAGGAATAAGAAAGCTCGCGGAGGGAAAGTTCGGGCCGGAGGCGCTGATAGGGTTCACGAGGCACAACCCGGCCGTAATAACCTGCGGAAGGGCCGGCCCGAATGGGTCGATCAAGGGGATAGGGTTCATCCACAAGGATGAATATCTGGAGGAGACCCTTCAAAAACTGCGAGAAGAACTAAAGAGGCCCTACAACCCCAGAGAAGCCCTCGACTTTCTCCTCAACGAGATATACGTGAGGAAGAAGATGGACTTCACAAAGCTGGTGTCCCTCGAACTCGCCAAAAAGCACACCTGGGCGAACGTCACTGGAGGAAGCAGGGAAGCAACGGTGCTCTTCTTCACGCCGCCGAGCACATCCTACGAGGTCAGATGCGAGGTGGAGGTGCACAAGGGTGACGAGGTGTGGGAGTACACCAACGCCGTCCATGACGTCTTCCACAGGCCGGAGAGGCCGAGGGACTGGAGGGGAACGCCCGCGTACCTCTTCAAAATCAAAGAAATCTACGACAACGGCGAGAGGGCGATGGGAGTGAGGATTTATCCGTGAGTGGGGGATTCCAGCACAAACTTTTTATCCAGTTTATGGATAATCCAATTGGTGGATAATAATGAAATTCTACGACAGGGAAAGCGAGATGACCTCCCTTGAGAAGGCCTTGGAAGCGTCCCGCTCAAGGCTCGTTGTGGTCGTGATAACCGGCAGGAGGAGGGTGGGCAAGACAAGGCTTGTGAGAGAGTTCTTTAAGAGAAACGGGGTGAAGTTCCTGGACTTTTTCGTTGGTGTCAAAAGCGAGAGGCTCCTAATGGAGGACTTTTCAGGGGAGATACGGGAGAAACTCGGCTACTCCCCAGAATTCACCACTTTCCGCGATCTCCTTCAGTATCTGGAGCGGATAAGCCCGGAGGCAGTTTTCTTCGACGAGTTCCAGAACGTCCTCCGGATTAACCCGTCAATGGCGTTCGAGCTCCAGAGGTTCATAGACAGAAACGCGGAGAAGCCGCTCCTCATGGTGCTGTCGGGTTCATACCTCGGCATGATGAAGAAGCTCTTCGCCTCGCGGAAGGCGCCGCTCTACGGGAGGAGTTCAATCTTTATGGAGCTCAGGCCCCTAAAGCCCTCCCACGTTTTCAGAATGCTGGGGGATATAGGGGTTGAAGATGCAGAAAGGAAGGTGGCCTTTTACTCCCTCTTCGGAGGTGTACCCAAATACTACGAACTCCTGGAGCTGCTCGGTGAGGATGAACCCTTAGAACTCCTCACGAAGGCCGTTGAATACTCCACGTTCATCGTTTCCGAGGGAGAAGGACTCCTGATGGATGAGTTCGGAAAGGGTTACAGAACATACTTCTCAATCCTCCAGGCAATAGCAGGGGGGAAGAACAGGCTCGTCGAGATAGCAAATGCCCTGGGGATGAAGCCGGGGAGCGTCTCCAAGTACCTCGAAGCTCTCCAGGACTACTACGGTCTCATCGAGCGTGAAAAACCTATCCTCGGCGGCAGACGCTCCCGATACGTCATAAGCGACCCATTCATAAAGGCCTGGTTTTCCCTCATCGAGCCGCAGAGGAAGAACATTGAAGCCGGCGACATTGAGGCGTTTAGGAGGTTCCTGGAGGGAAGGCTCGAAAGCTTCCTCGGGAGGGCATTCGAGAGAACCCTAAAGGACATCCTCCACGAGCTCAATGGAAATCTACTGACTTTTGACGAGATAGGGCCCCAGTGGGGCAGAAACTACGAGATAGACCTCGTTGCCATAAACAGGGAGAAAAAAGAGGCTACTTTCATCGAGGCCAAGTGGAGCAGGAACGTTGACGGCCCCAGAGAGATTGGAAAACTGGTCGCCAAGTCCCAGCTAGTTCCGTGGAAGGGCGAGAGGCGCTACCTACTCGTGGCAAGGGACTTCGGGAGAAAGTGCGATGACTGCATGACCGTTGAGGAACTGCTTCCCCACCTAAAACCTTAAATATTCTTCACCAGACATTCAGATGGAAATCTAAACGGAAGGTGATGGGAATGGTTGACTTCGAGCTGCTTAAGAAGATTATAGAGGCGCCGGGAGTTACCGGCTACGAGTTCCTTGGCGTCAGGGATGTGGTAATTGAAGCGTTCAAGCCCCACGTCGATGAAATAAAGGTGGACAAGCTCGGCAACGTTATAGCCCACAAGAAGGGCACCGGTCCGAAGGTCATGCTCGCGGGCCACATGGACCAGATAGGACTCATGGTCACCCATATAGAGAAGAACGGCTTCCTCCGCGTTGCTCCCGTTGGAGGCGTTGACCCGAGGACGCTCATAGCCCAGCGCTTCAAGGTCTGGATCGGGCCGAACGAGTACATCTACGGTGTCGGTGGATCTGTTCCTCCCCACATCCAGAAGCCCGAGGAGAGGAGCAAGGCCCCGACCTGGGACCAGGTCTTCATTGACGTTGGAGCGGAGAGCAAGGAAGAGGCAGAGGAAATGGGTGTTAAGATCGGCACCGTCATCACCTGGGACGGAAGGCTCGAGAAGCTCGGAAAGCACCGCCTTGTGAGCCTCGCCCACGACGACAGGATAGCGGTTTACATACTCGTCGAGGCAGCCAGACAGCTGGCGGAGACCGACGCCGATATCTACTTCGTGGCAACGGTTCAGGAGGAGGTCGGCCTTAGGGGAGCGAAGGTTTCGGCCTTCGGCATAGACCCGGACTACGGTTTTGCGCTCGATGTCACCATAGCGGCTGACGTTCCCGGAACTCCGGAGCACAAGCAGGTCACCCAGCTTGGAAAGGGCGTTGCGATAAAGATAATGGACCGCTCCGTGATATGCCACCCCACCATAGTCCGCTGGATGGAAGAGGTTGCCAAGAAGCACGAGATACCCTACCAGTGGGACATTCTCCTCGGGGGAGGAACCGACGCTGGAGCGATTCACCTCAACAAGAGCGGCGTTCCGAGCGGAGGGATAAGCATCCCCGCACGCTACATCCACTCAAACACCGAAGTGGTTGATGAGCGCGATGTTGATGCAGCCGTCAAGCTTACCGTCAAGGTTCTCGAGGAGATTCACGAGCTGAAGCTCTGAGCTTCCCCTTCTTTAAACTCTTTTTCGAGCTTTCTTGATGCGTAGAGGGCATAGATAAGTCCAACCGCCAGGCCCGCCAGAAGGAACGGCGTTTTTGATGGGAGCGGCAGGCCACGGTGCCATTTGTAGAGCAGGTAGTTTTGGTAGAAGAACAGGTATGAGAGCCACGTTATCAGGAGGGTTATTATACCTTCTTCGATGAGCCTTAGATCCCTCTCTCCCATCTCCATCCCCACACCCACTGGGGTGAAGGCACTATAAACTTTTTGGGAGCAGGGCTTAAATACCTGGAGGACATAAATACATATGGCGAGGGATTATGGAGCCGATAGACCCAGCCATATTTTTTGAGCTTCCGATACCGATCGAGCCCGATAAGAGGGATGTTGAGTGGGTCAAAGACAGGGTGGAGTTTATGGCGGACTACCTCTGGAACAAGCTTGAGCTCTACGATATACTGGGAAGCCCAGACCTCTATTACTCCGAATTTAAGGCCATCGTAAGAGGGAGGGGAAACCTCATAGAAGAGTGGCTCGAGTACGACTACCCGTGGGCGAAGTTCGTGGAGACTATACTCTTTGACCTGGCAGAGTACGTGAGGCTCAAGCAACAGGCGGGAGAACTTTAGCCCCGGAAACATTATAAACCCCCCTCCCCAACTCCGGGAGGGTGCTACATGAGGATAGTCTTCGACATTGGAGGGTCTGTTCTCGTCCCGGATAAGCCGGACATTGACTTTATTGAGCACATCGCCTACGAGCTCGTGAAGATAAGCGAGGATCACGAGGTAGCGGTCGTTGTCGGGGGAGGAAGGGTTGCAAGGGAGTACATCAGGGCAGCCAAGACCTTCACGCCCAACGAGACCTTCAAGGACTACATCGGCATACACATAACCCGTGCAAACGCGATGCTCCTGATAGCGGCCCTTGGGGAGAAGGCCTATCCATTCGTCGTTCAGGACTTCCGTAAGGCGTGGGAGGTCATGCAGGTCAAGAAAATCCCGATAATGGGGGGAACGCATCCGGGCCACACGACGGACGCTGTTGCAGCTCTCCTCGCGGAGTACCTTCAGGCGGACCTTCTCGTTGTGGTCACCAACGTTGATGGAGTTTACGACTCCGACCCAAGGAAGAACCCAGATGCAAAGAAGCTCGACAAAATAACGACTGATCAGCTCGTCGAGATAGCCATGCAAGCCGAGAGCAAGGCCGGAGGAAGCGGGGTCGTGGATGCTTTGGCTGCAAAGTTCATCCAGCGCGGCGGGATAAAGACCTACATCGTCGGGAAAAGCGATGCCTACCACCTCTTCGATGTCGTGAAGGGGAAACACGGTGGAACGGTTGTGGAGCCCTGAGGTTTTCCCTTTGTTCTTCTTCATGATACTGTTTAATTTTAGGATATAGGGAGTATAGGATAAAAACCAAACCCCTTGAGCGGGGGGTCACGTGGATTTCCGGAGCCGGCAGGCGGTGAGCTTGAGCTCGGGGGTTCCCGCTTTGTTGAGGGCATCGTTAGTAAGTACGTTGGCCCCGAAGTGGAAGGGAACGACCACCGTGCCCTCCTGAACCCCACCGATAACGGCCTTCACGCTCACCGCCCCCCTGCGCGTCTCGATTATCACCTCGTCCCCGTCTTTTATTCCCATTCTCTCCGCGTCGGCCCCGTTTATGTATGCCACCGGTTCCTCCATGAGCTTCACGAGGGAGGGGCTTCTCAGCGTCATCTCGCCCGTGTTGTAATGGCTCCCCGCCCTTACGGTTATCAGCGTGAGGGGATATTCCCTGTCTGGCGTCTCCCAGGGGAGTATCTGCTCCACGGCGTTGAAGAAGGCTTTTCCCCCAGGCGTCGGGAACCCCCAAGTGTACAGCCTCTTTCTCGGCAGGAAAAAGCCGTAGGAGTTCTTGAGCTCCTCAACGCTCCTCTCCTCGAGCTCGGGGAAGAGCTTGAAGTACTCCTCCGTCACTTCCTCTACCCTCCCGTAATCGAACCCAGGAAGCCCGAGGGCCCTGCCGAGCATTGTTATAATCTCCCAGTCCGGCTTCGCCTCCCCGGGAGGCTCGCAAACTTTGTGGCTCCACTGTATTCTCCTCTCGCTGTTCATGTAGCTTCCCTCCCTCTCGCAGAAGGCCGCCGCCGGGAGGACGTAGTGAGCATAGCGGGAGGTCTTCGTGGGGAAGATGTCCTGAACCACGAGGAGGTCGAGCTTTTTGAGGGCCTTCACCACCGCGTTGCTGTTGGGCTCGCTCACCACAGGGTTCTCACCCATTATGTAGAGGGCCCTCAGTTCCCCGTTCTCTATCGCGTCGAAGAACTCAGTGAGGTAAAGGCCGCGCTCCATTGGGATGCTGCCAACCCCCCATATCCTCATGACCCTCTCCCTGAACTCCCCGTTGGTGAGCTCGACGTAGCCGGGGAGGTACTCGCTAAGCGCACCCATGTAAGCGGCCCCCTGGACGTTGTTCTGGCCCCTGACGGGGTACAGGCCGCCCTTCTCGCCGATGTAGCCCGTGAGGAGCGCGAGGTTTATGATGGCGAGAACGTTCTCGACACCGGAGACGTGCTGCGTAAGTCCCATCCCCCACATAAGCGCACCGCTCCCGGCGAGGGCGAACTCCCTTGCCACCTGCTCTATAAGCGAGGCCTTCACGCCCGTTATTCTCTCCGCGTACTCAGGGGTGTACTTCCTCGTGGCCATTGCGACCTCCATGAAGTCCCGCGTGTTCCTCTCGATGAATGCCTCGTCGTAGAGTTCGTCCCTTATTATCACGTGGGCCATCGCGTTGGCGAGGGTTATGTCCGTCCCGGGCCGGATGAGAAGCGCCAGGTCAGCCCACCTCGTCGTCAGCGTCTCCCTCACGTCCACCGCTATTATCTTCGCCCCGCGCTTCCGGGCCCTGTGGAGGTAGCTCATGAGCACGGGGTGTGTGTCCGCGGGGTTGTAGCCCCATATCAGGAGAACCTTAAAGCGCTCCAGATCCTCGTAGGGGTTCGTCTGGACGCCCATACCAAGGGCTTTCTTGAGGGCGTGGACGCTCGCCTCGTGGCAGAGACGCGCGCAGTTGTCTATGTTGTTCGTCCCGAGGATACGGGCGAGCTTGGCCAAGAGGTAGTTGTCCTCGTTGGAGCACTTCGAGGATGCTATGAAGCCTATCGCCCCCGGCCCGTAGAACTCCCTTATCTCCAGCAGCTTCGAGGAAATTTCCTCCATTGCCTTGGCCCATGAAATCTCCCTGAAGGTGCCGTTCTCGCGTTTCAGGGGCTTCTTAAGTCTCTCGGGATGGGAGATAAACTCCGTGGCCCTCAGCCCCTTTGGACAGAGCAGTCCCCTGTTCACGGGGGAGTTCTTATCGGGACGCACCGTGAGGTTTTCCACAATGAGAGAGCATCCGAAACCGCAGTAGGGACATACCACCCGCTTCACGCTACCACCTTGTTTATATGAAAACGTCAAAAATTTAAAAGGTTTCGGTGAATTTCAACGCCTAAATGCCAAAAATCTCCCCAAAACCTTTAGAGGTGGCCGGTAGAGTTAGTGAAGGTGATAACATGCTCCATCACGTTAGGCTTATTTACGCCACCAAGAGCCGGAAGCTCGTTGGTAAGAAAATCGTTCTGGCCATTCCAGGAAGCATAGCCGCTGTGGAGTGCGTCAAGCTCGCGAGGGAGCTTATAAGACACGGTGCAGAAGTCCACGCCGTAATGAGCGAGAACGCCCAGAAGATAATCCACCCATACGCCATGGAGTTCGCCACCGGGAACCCTGTTGTGACGGAAATCACGGGCTTCATCGAGCACGTTGAACTCGCTGGAGAGCACGAGAACAAGGCCGACCTCGTTCTGGTCTGTCCCGCCACCGCAAACACCATCTCAAAAATCGCCTGCGGGATTGATGATACGCCAGTTACAACCGTCGTGACGACTGCATTCGCCCACACCCCAATAATGATAGCCCCTGCGATGCACTCCACGATGTACGACCACCCCATCGTGAAGGAGAACATCGAGAAGCTAAAGAAACTTGGAGTTGAGTTCATAGGGCCGAGGTTCGAGGAGGGCAAGGCCAAAGTCGCCTCGATCGAGGAAATAGTCTACCACGTCATGAGGAAGCTCCACCCCAAGAGCCTCGAGGGGAAGCGCGTCCTCGTTACAGCCGGAGCCACGAGGGAGTACATAGACCCAATACGCTACATAACCAACGCGAGCAGCGGGAAGATGGGGGTGGCGATAGCGGAGGAGGCGGAGCTCCGCGGCGCGGAAGTGACGCTGGTGAGAACGAAGGGGAGCGTGCCCAGCCTCGTTGAGAACCAGATCGAGGTCGAGACCGTAGAGGAGATGCTTGAGGCGATAGAGAACGAGCTTAAGGCCAAGAAGTACGACGCCGTCGTTCTGGCAGCAGCGGTAAGCGACTTCCGCGTTAAGGAGAAGGCAGGAGCGAAGATAAAGAGCGGTAAGAGCATAACGCTCGAGCTCGAGCCGACCCCCAAGATAATAGACCTCGTGAAGGAGCTCCAGCCGGAGGTTTTCCTCGTGGGCTTCAAGGCAGAGACAGGACTGAGCGAGGAGGAGCTCGTTGAGGCAGCCAGGAAGCAGATTCAGAGGGCGGGAAGCGATTTGGTCGTTGCCAACACGCTCAAGGCCTTTGGAAGCGAGGAGAACGAGGTTGTGCTCGTTGGCAGGGAGCACGTCAAGAAACTCCCAAGGATGAGCAAGCGCGAGCTGGCGGAGAGGCTCTGGGATGAGGTGGTTGTCCACCTCTGACCCCCATTTTCCGAAAGCCTTAAAAACCTTCCATCTCTTCTACCTTGTGGACGCGGGCCGGTAGCTCAGCTTGGGAGAGCGACGGCTTCGCAAGCCGTAGGCCGCGGGTTCAAATCCCGCCCGGTCCACCATACATTCCTTCTCGAACCTTCCCTTGGGAATAAGCTTATTAATGACATTTCTGGAGTAGATGTGAGGTGAGGGTATGCTCGTTGGGATAATGAGTGACACTCACGACAACCTCCCGGCCATACGGAGGGCCGTGGAGCTCTTCAACCGGGAGAACGTTGACCTCGTCATTCACTGCGGAGACTACGTGGCCCCCTTCGTTAAGAGGGAACTTTCGAAGTTAAACGCCCCGCTGAAGGGGGTTTTTGGCAACAACGATGGAGAGAGGGAGGGTCTAAGGGAGGCCCTCGGGGTTGAGGACGAGATACTGGAGCTGACCGTTGACGGCTTTAAGGTGGTGGTTCTCCACGGTACGGACGAGAGGGTCGTGAGGGCATTTACAAGGAGCCAGGCATACGACGTAGTTGTGAGGGGGCACACCCACAGGTACGAGATAGCAGAAAACGGGAGAACCCTCCTCCTGAACCCGGGCGAAGTCAGCGGCTACGTGAGTGGCGTTAAGAGCGTCGCATTCCTCGACACGAAGAAGAGGGAAGTCCGCATAGTGGACATAGAGTCGGAAGAAATACTGGGTCTCATGAGTCTTTGAGACCTCCGGAAACTCTTTTATATCTTGACCTCCATTAGGTTACGGGGTTCGACTATGAGGAACACCGAACTTCTGGCCCCCAAGGAGAGGGTAGACTCCCTCATACTCATAGGTGTAAGGGAGAAGGAGCAGATTGAGTTCGTCAAGGTTTACGCCCTAGGTAAGGACAGTGCGACCGAACTTCTGAGCGAGTTTTTTAACGATCAGGGCCTTCTGCCCACGGATTTTGTCGTGGTTGACCATGGCTTTGAGGACGTCTCCGAAAAGGGCATCATAAGTACCAAAACGGAGGAGGAACTCTCCGCGTATCTGGCCCGCATGGGTCTCAAACTCTTCTCAAACGGTGTTTTCTACGTGGGCGACCTGGAGAAGGTATACCAGATAACCGCCATAAGTAAGGAGCTCTACGAGAGTCTGAAGAGGAAAAAGCGCGAGGAAGTGGAGGAGAGGCCACGGGAGGTCGAGGAGAAGGAGATTGAACCGTACATAGACCTCAACGCAATCCCTCCCGGGGAGGTTCCCAAGAAGTATGTTTCTGCACTGGGCAAGCTCAACCTCAAGGAGGACACACTCATAATAAACGAAGCAGGTATAGACCTTGAAAAGGTTCTGGCATCTATAATAAAGGGGCAGGTTCTCATTCCCAGGCAGATAAGCATCGAGGATGAGATAATAGTGCGTATTTTTGACCCCGAACTCCACAGGGAGGTGCAGTCGAAGGTTGACCGCGTCCTCGTTAAGACCCCCGTAATATTCTGGGACTATTACCTCGATACAATGGAAGAGTTCGAATTCAAGAAGCAGGAGGAGTTCGTTTACACCGCCCCGATATTCCTTAAGGCGACAAGAGGATTTCTGGTACTCCTTGAGCCACCCGTGGAGCTTGTTAAAAAACTCCAGCGCCTCAAGAAGAGAGGATACGTTAAATTTTACCTCAAACACAAACAGCACAAGATACCCGTTGACTTCATAATGGTGGTTGAGACAACCAACTGGGGGCGCTACAGCACCCTCAACTTCCCGGTCACGATAAACCTCCCCCGCCTTGACGAGGATACTTGGGTAAAGCTCCTCCAAGGGGAGTTCGACGAAAAACTTCCCCTCTCCGAAGTGCGCAGACTCCCCGCGGAATACAGGACTATGGTGGCGTTTAAGAACATCAAGAAGCTCCACCAGAAGCTGAAGGAACGCCATCCAGACAGAGACGAGCTGCAGATTTTAAAAGAGGTCATAGACATTATGATTGGGGAGGAGTGATGATTGAGATTGACGGGAGCTACGGAGAGGGAGGAGGCCAAATAATAAGGACGAGTGTAGCACTCTCCGCCATAACGGGGAAATCCGTTCGCATAGTGAACATACGCGCCAACCGTCCGAACCCTGGCCTCAGGCCCCAGCACCTCCACGCGGTTCTGGCCCTGAAGGAGCTTACGGACGGGAGGGTCAAGGGCGCGAGGGTGGGATCAAAGACGCTCGAGTTCCATCCCGGTGAGCTCAGGGGCGGGAGGATAGAGGTTAACGTCGGCACAGCGGGTAGCATAAGTCTCGTTCTCCAGGCCCTTCTTCCGGCAATGGCCTTCTCCCCGGAACCCGTTGAATTCCGCATCTCCGGAGGTACGGACGTCGCGTGGTCGCCCCCGATAGACTACATGAAGCACGTAACCCTCTTCGCCCTGGAGAGGATTGGGGTTATGGTTAACCTCGAGGTGGAGCGCAGGGGGCATTATCCAAAGGGCGGGGGAGTGGTGCGTGGAAGCGTTGAGCCGTGGAAGAGAAGAAAGCCGCTCGTGGCCGAACGCTTCTCAGAGATAAAACGCATAAGCGGGATAAGCCATGCCACGAACCTCCCCTCCCACGTTGCCGAGAGACAGGCTAGGGCCGCAGAGGAGGTTCTTAGGGATTATAATGTGGAGATTGAGCTGGAGGTCTCGAAATCCCTCGGTCCCGGGAGCGGAATAGTCCTGTGGGCGGAGACGGATGCGCTCAGGCTCGGTGGTGATGCCCTCGGGAGGAGAGGCAAACCCGCGGAGGTCGTGGGAAGAGAGGCGGCCCTTGAGCTCAAGGAGGAACTTGAAGGCGGCTGTGCCGTTGATAGATTCCTTGGGGATCAGGTGATTCCCTTTATGGCCTTCTCCGGTGGCAGGATTTGCGTGAGCAAGGTTACCAACCACCTGAGGACCAACGTGTGGGTCGTGGAGCGCTTCATGGGGAGGCGTTTTGAGGTGGATGGGAAAATGGTCCGGACTTTGGAGGTATGAACCTCGCTTCATGCTCTCCTGTGTTCTTTTGAGCATTTTACGGCCATGAAAACCCTTTTAAACTTTACAAACTACAACTCCACAGATTCCCCGAAGGTGGTCTTCATGAGCATGGAAGAGAAGGTTAACGAACTGTATGAGAGGAAGGAGAAAATCACCCAGATGGGTGGCGAAAAAGCCGTCGAAAAGCAGCACGCCAAGGGAAAGCTCACCGCACGCGAAAGGATTGAGAAGCTCCTCGACCCGGGCAGCTTCGTCGAGATAGGCATGTTCGTCAAGCACCGCGGTACGGAGTTCGGCCTCGACAAGAAGGAGCTCCCGGCCGATGGAGTCATCACCGGCTACGGAACAATAGACGGGCGCTTGGTTTTCGTCTTCGCCCAGGATTTCACAGTCATGGGCGGTTCCCTCGGCGAGATGCACGCTGCCAAGATAAAGCGCGTTATGGAGCTCGCCATGGAGGCGGGGGCGCCGATAATAGGCCTCAACGATTCCGGTGGAGCGAGGATACAGGAGGGCGTTGATTCGCTCAAGGGCTACGGTGAGATATTCAAGATGAACACACTTGCCAGCGGTGTTGTGCCCCAGATAACCGTCATCATGGGGCCGTGTGCGGGTGGGGCCGTTTACAGTCCCGCCATAGGCGACTTCATAGTTATGGTGAACAACCCCTCAACCTTTATGTTCATCACCGGCCCGCAGGTCGTTAAGGCGGTAACGGGTGTGGAGGTCTCCTCCGAACAGCTCGGCGGTGGAATGGTGCACGCCCAGAAAGCGGGACAAGCCCACCTCCTTGCCTCAAGCGACGAGGAAGCCTTAGCCCTCGTGAGGAAGCTCGTGAGCTACCTCCCGCTCAACAACATGGAGAAACCCCCGCGCGTTGAGGTTAAGGACCTTCCCTTCAGGAAGAGCGACAGGCTCTACGAGATAGTTCCGGACGACCCGAACAAGGGTTACGACGTGAGGGAGGTCATCTACGAGATAGTTGACAGGGACGAGAACGGCAACCCAGACTTCCTCGAGGTTCTGCCCTACTTCGCGCCCAACGCCGTCGTTGGCTTCGCGAGAATGAACGGCCAGACGGTTGGTATCGTCGCCAACAACCCCATACACTTCGCAGGAGTCCTCGACATTGACAGCTCGGACAAGATAGCGCGCTTCGTTAGAACCTGCGACGCATTCAACATCCCCATAGTTACGCTCGTTGACGTTCCGGGCTACCTCCCCGGCGTCCAGCAGGAGTACGGGGGAATCATAAGGCACGGAGCGAAGGTTCTCTACGCCTACGCCGAGGCAACGGTTCCGATGGTCACCGTAATCCTGAGAAAGGCCTATGGAGGGGCTTACCTCGCCATGGGAAGCAAGCACCTCGGTGCTGACTTCGTGTTTGCATGGCCCACCGCGGAGATAGCCGTTATGGGGCCTGAGGGAGCCGCCAACATCATCTTCAGGAAGGAGATAGCTCAAGCTGAGAACCCGGAGGAAGTAAGACATCAGAAGATAGCAGAGTACCGCGAGCGCTTTGCTAACCCCTACGTTGCCGCATCCAGGGGCTACATTGACGATGTGATTGATCCGGCCGAAACGAGGGGCAAGATCATCATGGCCCTCGAAGCCCTCGCCAGCAAGCGCGTCAAGCTGCCCCCGAAGAAGCACGGCAACATACCGCTGTGAGGTGTGAGAGATGGTCTCAATGGGAGCCTTCATTGAAGGCCTTTACATTACCATTTTAGGTGTTACCGTGGTCTTTGGAGTCCTCATAATACTCTCCCTGGCCATGTACGGTATAGGCTGGCTGGAGAGGCGACTCGTGGAGAAGGAGACTCAAGCGGTTGAGGCCCCGTCAGTCGCTAAGGCCGTTGAGAAGCCAGCGGAAGAGGCGCCAAAGGCGAAGATAGAGCCCAAGAAACTCGCGATAATAACGGCCGCACTGCTTGCCTACACCGCTGAGAAGAACGCCCAGCTCAGGCCACTCCCCTTTAAGAAGCTTCCCTCAAGGGAGTGGGGCCTTTACAGCCTTCAGAGCCAGATGGAAGAGGTTGAGAACTTTAACTACGAACTCGGAAAGTGGTGATAAACATGCCCGGAAAGGTTAAGGTCATCGTTGATGGTGTTGAGTACGAGGTTGAGATAGAGGAACTCGGTGGAGGACGCTTTAAGGTAAGCTTCGAGGGCGAGAGCTACGAGGTCAAGGCTAAGGACCTTGGAATACCAGTTGCCCTTCCGGCCCAGCCGGCTTCCGTGCCCACGCCCACTCCAGCCCCGGCTCCAGTGCCTGCCGCGCCGATTGAGACGCCCAAGCCCGCTGCACCTGCCGCCGGTGGAAACGCGGTAACGGCCCCGATGCCCGGAAAAATCCTTAGAATCCTCGTTAAGGAGGGCGAGGAGGTCAAGACGGGCCAGGGTCTGCTCGTCCTTGAGGCAATGAAGATGGAGAACGAGATTCCCTCACCGATGGACGGCGTCGTTAAGGCAATACACGTTAGGGAAGGGGAGACGGTTGATACCGGCCAGCTCCTAATAGAACTCGGGTGATGGAAAATGGCGGGACTGGAACAGGCAGTCATTGACTTCTTCAACGGGATGGGGCTCCTCCACCTGAGCGTCGGCAACTTGGTCATGATACTCGTGGGCCTGACGCTCATCTATCTGGCCATAAGGTACGAGATGGAGCCGCTCCTGCTCCTGCCCATAGGCATCAGCGCCGTCATAGTCAACCTCCCCCTCACGGGGATTACGGAAGCGCCCCACGGCCTCTTTTACCTCATAAAGCACTACCTCATAGAGACCGAAGTGGTGCCGCTCCTCATATTCTTCGGCCTTGGAGCCATGACGGACTTCGGGCCGATGATAGCGGACCCGAAAACGGCCCTCCTTGGAGCGGCGGCCCAGATAGGCGTTTTCATCGCCATGCTCACCGCCATACTGCTCGGCTTCACGCCCCAGCAGGCGGGAAGCATAGGCATCATAGGCGGCGCCGACGGGCCGACGACGATATACCTCACCACGCGCCTTGCTCCAGAGATACTTGGAGCGACGGCGGTAGCAGCGTACTCCTACATGAGCCTCGTGCCTCTCATACAGCCTCCCGTCATCAAGGCCCTCACCACGCCGGAGGAAAGAAGGATAAGGATGGAGCAGCTCAGACCCGTTTCAAAGAGGGAGAAGGTCATCTTCCCAATAGCTGCAGCGATAATCATCACCCTCCTCGTTCCCGCAGCAAGGCCGCTCGTTGGCATGCTCATGATAGGCAACCTGTTCAAGGAGAGCGGCGTGGTTGAGAGACTCAGCAAGGCCGCCAGGGAGGAGCTCATGAACATAGTGACGATATTCCTCGGCCTTGGTGTGGGCTCCACCATGAACGCGGAGTCCTTCCTAAGGCTCCAGACCATCGAGATACTTGCCCTCGGTGTGGTGGCGTTCGCCTCAGCCACAGCCGGTGGAGTGCTCCTCGGGAAGCTCATGATGAAGCTCTCCGGCGGAAAAATCAACCCCATGATAGGAGCCGCAGGAGTTTCAGCCGTTCCAATGAGCGCAAGGGTGGTCCAGAGGCTGGCGAGCGAGGAAGACCCCGGAAACTTCATCCTCATGCACGCCATGGGGCCCAACGTTGCAGGAGTTATAGGAACGGCCGTCGCGGCCGGTGTGCTGCTCAGCGCTCTCGGCTGAGCCCTTTACTTTTTCTTTCGGGACAGATTTTTAAGGGGTGTCCCCCTACACCAGCGGGGGGAGTGGAATGAAGATTCTTCATAGGGACATGAAAAAGGGCGAGATTAAGGTCAAGGCCGAGACGCTGGACGATCTCTGGCATCTCTATCACATAGTCGAGGAAGGAGACCACGTCTACGCCAGGACCCTCCGAAAGAAGGCCCAGAGGAGTGATTCGTTGAGAGCCGAGAAGGTTGAGGTGATACCCGTTTTTCTGGGCGTTAAAGCTGAAAAGATTGACTTCCATCGCTTTGCCAACAACCTGAGGATTACGGGCCCCATCATACACTCATCGAGCGAGGAGGTTCCCCTCGGCAAGTACCACACGATAACCGTTCAGGAAGGAACGGTCATAACCATCCAAAAGCCCAAATGGAAGGGCTACCAGCTCGACCGCCTCAGGGAGGCGGAGGAGGCCTCGAAGAGGGCGAAGGTGGTCATAGTTGTCATTGATGACGGCGAGGCGGATATGGCCGTCGTGAGGGAGTACGGTGTGGAGGTAGTGACGAGCATAAGACACAACCTTGGGGGGAAGCGCTACAACACTAACCGGGAAGCGGACGAGAAGAAGTTCTTCCACGACGTGGCCAAGACGATGGAGGAAATCCTCGCGAGGGAGAAGGCCGAGCGCGTTATAGTTGCCGGCCCGGGGTTCGTTAAGGAAGACTTCCACAAGTTTTTGGGGCAGAATTACCCAGAGCTGGCGAAGAAGGTCGTCGTTGAGGACACGAGCGTCACGGGAAGGACTGGAATCTACGAGGTCATAAAGCGAGGCATTGTTGACCGCGTTTACCACGAGAACCGCGTGGCGAAAGAAGTCCAGCTCGTGGAGAAGGTGATAGCGGAGATAAGCAAAAACGGTTTGGTGGCCTACGGACTCAAAGAGGTCGAGGAGGCAGCCAACTACGGTGCCATAGAGACCCTTCTCGTCCTGGATGAGCTCCTGAGGGGCGAGATAAAGGAGAAAATCGAGAAGCTCATGGAGTACGCGAGGGCCATGAGGGCGGAGGTGGTCGTGGTGAGCTCGGAGCACGAGGGTGGAGAAAAGTTAAAGGCGATAGGCGGAATAGCAGCGCTTCTGCGCTTCAGGGTCAAGTAGTCACCCTAACGCCGTCCTTCTCCACTATTATCGTGTGCTCGAACTGGGCAACCAGCCCACCCCTTATCTCCTTGAGCACTGGATAGGGGTAGACCGCCCCGACGCGCACGAGCTGACCGAGGGCCAGCCTTATCTGGCCGTCGGAGAACTTGCCCTGAAGCCAGCGGTAGGCGAAGGGGAGCGTTCCGTACTCCTTCTTTATGTGGGCGAGAACCTTCCTCGCCTGGGGCATCCTGACCGGCCTGTCCCTGAGGTACATATAGATGAGCGTTGGCTCGGCCTCGATGACCTGACCCGCACCGGTTGTTGCGAAGGGCTCTATAGCGAAAACATCGCCCTCCTGGAGGACGTAGCTGTCGTGGGGGCGGTATATGTTGGGAACGCTTACTCCAGCGTGGAGCTTGTAGCGCTCTATCTTGTGCCCGCTGAGGTTGACGATGGGGTTGAAGCCCCTCTTACGTATGGCCTCCTCTATGGCCTTTCCAAGCTCGCTTATCTTTACTCCAGCCCTGGCCGTTGCTATGGCCGCCTCTAGGGCTTCTTTTGCCGCCAACATGAGCTCGTCCTCGTCCATGCCGACGCGGAACGTTAGGGCTGTGTCGGCTATGTAGCCATCAACGTGAACCCCGAGGTCGAGCTTGAGGTAGTCGCCCTCCCTGAGGACGCTTTCATCGCCGCGGTAGGGGGTGTAGTGGGCCGCCACCTCGTTAATTGAGAGGTTGCAGGGGAAAGCAGGCTTCCCCCCAAGTTCCACTATTCTATTCTCCACGAACTCCGCTATGTCGTAGAGCTTTGCCCCCGGTTTTATCATGGGCCTGACTTCTTCCTTTACGCGTTTCGCTATCTCGCCCGCCCTGATGAGCTTCTCCAGTGCCTCTTCCATCTCCTTCACCTCAGTATGTGCGGGCGAACCTCGCTATGAACTTGGCCTCCCTGCCGCAGTGCGGGCACTTCTTGCCCTCGATCCTCGCCGTCTCCTCGGGATAGGGGATTCCAAGCATCTTGGCGTCGAGCTCTTCTTCCATCTCCAGGCCGCAGCTCTCCTCGCCGCACCACGGGAGCTCGACTATTCCGCGCCTGTCCTCGAACACCTCTTTGGCCTCCTCTATCGTCTCGACGCGCTTGATGTGCCCCTCGAGGAACTCCCTCGCGCGCTCGTAGAGGTGGGCCATTACCTCATCCATCAGCCTCCTGACCTCATCAACGACCTTCTCGCGCTCCACCGTGACCTTCTCGAACTTGTCGCGCCTCGCTATAACGGCCTTTCCTGCCTCGACGTCCTTGGGGCCGGCCTCCACCCTCAACGGGACTCCCTTGAGCTCCCAGTCGTAGAACTTCCTTCCGGGCCTTATGCCCTCCCTGTCGTCGAGGTGGGCCCTTATTCCCGCGTTCCTCAGCTCCTCAACTATACCCCTCGCGTAGGCCACCACATCGTAGGGGGAGTCCTTCTTGGGGATTGGCACCACGACAACCTGTATAGGTGCTATGGTCGGCGGGAGAACCATTCCGCTGTCGTCGCCGTGGACAGCTATCAGAGCCGCCAAAAGACGCTCGCTCATTCCAAAGGTCGTCTGGTGGACGTACTCGTGATCCCCGGTTTCTGTCTCGTATTTGATGTCGTAGGCCCTCGCGAAGTTCTGTTTGTAGTTGTGCATCGTGCCTATCTGGAGCGTCCTGCCGTCGGGCATGACAACTTCAGCGCCAACAGAGTAATAGGCTCCCGGGAACTTGTCCCACTCGGGTCTCTTCGAGATTATGTAGGGAAGCGCGAGGAACTTTGCGAGCCTGTCGAATATCTCTATGTCTTCCCTTATCTGCCTCTCAGCATCCTCAAAGTCCCTGTGGGCTGTGTGGGCCTCAAAAAAGCGGCTTATCTCCCTAACACGGATGAGCGGCCTCGTGTGCTTTGTCTCGTAGCGGTAAACGTTCACTATTTGATAGATCTTGAAGGGCAGATCAGCGTGGTTCCTTATCCACAGGGAGAACATGGAGTACATAGCGGTTTCGCTCGTTGGCCTGAGGAGGAGTTTAATGTCGAGGGGGTTGAGGCCGGCGTGTGTGACCCAGTAAACCTCGCCCTCAAAGCCCGCTATGTGCTCCGCCTCCTTCTGGAACTCCGTCTCCGGGATTAGAGCCGGGAATAGAACCTCCTCGTGATTCGTACGCTCCATCTCATTCCTTATGAACGCCTCGATGTTGCGCATTATTCTCAGCCCGTAGGGGAGCCATATGTTCATCCCCTTTATCGGGTAGCGCTTGTCCTGTATTCCCGCGGTCTCTATAAGCTCGTTGTACCACTCACTAAACTCCCTCTGCCAGCGTTCCCTCTTAACCTTCATCCTACCACCTGAGCTTAAAAAAGGGGGAAGGGATTTAACGTTTTCGCCCTCACACCATGAAGTCAACGAGCACGTTGGAGGCCCTGCCCGAGACCTCAATACCACCCTCGCCAAAAATTATGCCTATCTCAAGCGGTCGGTAGGGAACGGCACGCCTCCTCACGAGTATGCCTATCTCATCCGGCACCGTCTGAAAGCCCACCCTAATGAGGTTCGAGTGAAGGAGGGTTAGGAAGTTCCTCTCGGAGTGCATCTCGTTCAGAAAATCCACCTGCTCGGGCGTCATGTGGGGCCTCACGTACCTGTGGAAAAAGCGCTCGAAGGCTCCAAGCCTCTGCAGGGCGGTGAGAAAAATCAGCTTGTACATGGCCTTGTTCTTCCTGCTGAAGAGCTCATCAACCCTCAGGATGGCGTCGTCGAATATCTCCACCAGGTCCATCTCCGAGACGTTCGAGAAGGCTAGGGCTATGCCGTCCGTGAAGTCGAAGGATACGTACCTCGCACCGGGGAACGTAAGGTACGCCTGGTTCCTGAAAACGATGATTTCCCTTGGTCTGAGCAGCGCGTTCCTTAGCACCTCACCCGTAAAGCGCTCAACCCTCTCAAGCATCCGCGGTTCTCCTATGAAGACGGTCTCGCTCCCCCCGATGGAGCCGGAGTAAACAGTGTCCCTACCCACATGGAACGGTATCTCCACGGCGTACGGGGGATAGCTGTACCTCGAGAGGGTTTTGAGCTCCTCAAGGGAGACCGCCACCCTGCGCTCAACGTTGCCAAAGCGCTTTATGAGGATGAGAACGGCGTGTCTTCCCCGTCCGGGGTTTATTGGGGACAGCGGGTGCTCTCTGAGCTTCAGGAACGCGTTTATTATCTCCGCCACCCTGCCCCTATCCTCCTCGCCGAAGTAGTACGCAACATCGTCCAGCAGTCTCTCCATTTTAGGCGCCATTCGTCCCACCCGAGGAATTAGGGGATCTGTGGTTTAAATCCCTACCGCTCCTAAACTTTGATGTACTTCCACTTCCCACGTTTGAAGAGCCACCAGAACATGGCCGCACTCGTGAAGGTCTCGAGCGTCATCGCAAACCACGCGGCTATAACCCCCATCCCGGGAATACTCAACGGTCCCAGCGTCAGCCCAAAGCCAAGGACGTAGGAGGGGACGAGCCTGAAGAGGAGCTTGCTGACGGCCGTCACGTACATGGGGCTCTTGGTATCGCCTGCCCCGCGGAGGGCACCGCTTAGCACGAAGAGCCACCCGAGGGGAACCTCACTTATGCCGACGATTATGAGGTATATCGCCGCCAGACGCATTATCTCGGGGTAGTTGGGGTCGCTCCGGGTGATGAAGGGCATGACGAGGTAGCGGGGGAAGACTATGAGTACAACGGCCATCACCGCCATAAAGGCCGTCACCATCTTGAGGGTCTCGTAAACGACCCTCTCCGCTTTCTCCGGGTTCCTCTCCCCCAGGCTCTGCCCCACGAGGGCCGAAGCCGCCACGTTGAACCCGAAGGCCGGCATGTAGGCGAGGCTTTCGACGCGCAGGCCCACCTGGTGGGCCGCTAAGGCAATCGTCCCAAAGCGCGTGACTATGCTGATGTATATGAAGTTGTAGAAGCTGAATATCACCCTCTCTATTGTGGCGGGGATTCCAATGCGGAGGATGCGCTTTATTGTGTGGAAGTCGGGCCTGAACGTGAGGTGGAGGCCGAGCACAAGGCGGCCGCCAAGGAATAGGAAGAGCCCGACAAGGAAGGAGATGGTTATAGCTATCCCAGAGGCGAGGGCCGCACCGACGACCTCGAGGCGGGGAAAGCCGAAGTGCCCGAAGATCAGGGCGTAGTTGAGGAATACGTTGAGCACGTTTGTTAGTACGCTGAGCTTCATGGGGGTTTTCGTGTCACCGGCACCGCGGAGGGCGGCGAAGGCCGTGAAGCTCATGAAGTTGATGGGGTAGAACAGGAAGAACGTCCTTATGTAGGAGTAGCCCAGCCGTACCACATCCTCCTCGGCCCCCATGATCCTCAGCGCGTCGTCCCCAAGGAACACTCCCACGAGGAGAACGGGAAGGCTCATGAGAAAGGCGAGGTATATGCTCTGCTCAAGGGTCTTCTCTGCCGTGTCGAGCTCCCTGGCCCCAACGAACCTCGCGACGAGGGCCAGCGTTCCCGTCGAAACGGCAAACATGAGGGGCATCATGAACCAGGAGAACTGGCCGCCCAGACCAACGCTCGCTATCGCGAGAGAGCCCAGCTGGCCCACCATTATCATGTCCACTAGGTTGACGAGCGTCCCCGTGATGTTGGCCAGTATTGCCGGCCACGCGAGCTCCCATATGCGTTTTTTCATGGGGTCCATGGGGATCACTTAGATAGTTATCTACACGGTGAAAATCCAGTGGAACTTATAAGACTTTCTGGGCTAAGGTTATTAAACTTTCACGAAAAATTAAACCGGGGTGTTAGCATGGGTGCCGAGGAGCACAGGAAAAAAGCGCCGAAAAAGTTTAAGTTTGGGGTTGTGACCGTCAGCGACACCGCCAGCAGGGGAGAGAAGGAAGACGCCAGCGGGAAGTTCATAATCGAGGCCCTCAGCGGGAACGAGCTCGTTCACTACTCAGTTGTCCCCGATGAGAAGCTCGCGATAATAGGTGCCATCTTGGACGCCTTCGAGAAGGGGGCGGATGTTGTGATAACCACTGGCGGGACGGGAATAACGAGCAGGGATGTAACCATAGAGAGTCTCTCGCCCCTTTTCGACAAGGAGATTCCCGGGTTTGGGGAGCTCTTCAGAAAGCTTAGCTTTGATGAAGTCGGGAGCGCCGCCGTCCTCACAAGGGCCACCGCAGGGGTGATAAGGAGCGGTGGAAGGGCCCTCGTGGTCTTCTGCCTGCCGGGAAGCCTCAACGCGGTGAAGACGGGCATCGGGATAATAAAGAAGGAAGCTTACCACCTCCTGAAGCACGCGAGGGAGTGAGAGCATGCGCGAGTTCAAAAAGCTCACGCCCTATAAGGAAGCCCTTGAAACGGCCCTGAGGGATCTGGAGGAGCTCCCGGGTGTGGAGGAAGTCCCCCTCGAGGAGGCCCTCGGAAGGGTTCTCGCGGAGGACGTTAGGGCCACTTACAACGTCCCGCCCTTCGACAGATCGGCCGTGGATGGGTACGCGCTCAAGGCGGAGGACACCTTCCCGGCGAGGGAGTACAATCCCGTGGAGCTCACGGTGGTGGATGAGATAACCGCGGGCATTGAGAGTAAGAGCGAGGTCACTAACGGCACCGCGGTAAAGCTCATGACGGGCAACAAGCTCCCAAAGGGGGCCAACGCGGTCGTGATGCAGGAGATGGTCAAGCGAGAGGGCGACAAAATCCACGTCCTCCGGCCCGTTGCTCCCGGCCAGAACGTGGCCTTCGCGGGTGAGGACGTTAAGGAAGGGGAGATAGTTCTCAAAAGGGGCAGGGTTTTGAGGCCGGCCGACCTGGCCATGCTCAAGGCGTTTGGAATAAAGAGGGTCAAGGTGAAGCGAAAACCAAGGGCGGGCATAATAGTCACAGGTGATGAACTCATAGAGGAGCCCGAGATGGAGGCCCTCGCCTCGGGCAAGATAGTGGAGACGAACTCCGTTATGCTGACCGCCCTCGTGAGGGAGCACTTCGGGGAGCCAGTATTCTACGGTGTAATCCCTGACGACGAGGAGGCGATAGGGAAGGCCATAGAGCGCGCCAAGATGGAGTGCGACCTCGTCCTCATCACGGGTGGCTCCGCCTTCGGGGAGAAGGACTACGCCCACCGCTTCGTTAGGCTGCTCTTCCACGGGTGCACCAACAAGCCGGGGAGGCCCATAGGCTACGGGGAGAGGGTCTTCGTCATGAGCGGCTATCCAGCGGCCGTCTTTGCGCAGTTCCACCTCTACGTCAAGTACGCCATTGCAAAGCTCGCCGGGGCGGACTACAAACCCGTCAAAGTGAAGGCGAGGCTCATGGGCAAGGTGCCGTCCTCCCTCGGGAGGCACGAGTTCGTCAAGGTCTACTACGAGGACGGGAAGGCGTGGCCCATAAGGAAGAAGGGGAGCGGAATAATAAGCGCTATCGTGGAGAGCAACGCATATCTGGAGGTTCCGGAGGACAGCGAGGGCTACCGCGAGGGCGAGGAGGTCTGGATAACGCTTCTTTAGTCTTTTTTCCTTCAGTGCTGCCCATTGTGTTATTTCCGCTTTCTCAACCTCTTCTCCAGCTCGTTGGGGGTCAAGTATTCGACTTTATCCGAACTGCCGATAATGTAGGGCTCTTTGTATTGCCGCGGCGTTTTAATAGTGTAGTGGATTATACCTAATAGCAACCCTACACAAATTACCTTCCCGCTAAGACCGCTATCCCAAAGCAAGGGAAAAGACATAATCCAAAGTAAAAACAATAGGAGAGATGATACCGGCTTTTTATTCATTGTTAAACCCTCCCAAATAGCCTTTCAACATATCCAACAACTACCGTTCCCATCCACTGAAGGACAAAGCTTTTGGTGGAGCCAGCACTAACGCTCCCGCCCAATGAGCCTTCCCCCTGATCGTCAATTCATGACTCCCCAGTTTTTCCATGCCTAAGACGTTGTTCCAGCTCCTCTTCTGTAAGATACTCAATTTCCTTTGAATCACCAAGGATATAGGGTTCTTTGGATATCCTGATAGAATGTTTAATCCATCCTTTGGAGTCTAATAGATAAATAGCAAGAACACTTAAAAATGCTGGAATCAGTCCATCAACCAAGGTTTTCCAAAAAACACTCTCAAAAAGAAATATCGAAAAGAAGATTATTACATAAGTCCTCGCCCTCATCTAATCATCCCCCTAAATACTGCTTAAGTAAATTATACGCTTCTACTATTATGCTTGTTACTGCTCCAACTTTTCCTGCTACTACCACACTCGCCCCTTCTACTAAAATGTCTGAATCCCGAAAATTAAGGAACTGTTGTAATTAAACTCAATTTACAACTAGCGTTAGTGTTTAAAAATTTTTTGTAGTAAAACCAGCACAAGTTAAAGAACCCCCAATACTTGAAGAAAACACGGTTTTATTAAAATGGTTCATGAATATAACGAAATGGCAGCTCACAAAAACAGGCGGGAGGGGGCGTTAAATGGAGTGGTGTCAGCCCTTCCCATGCTTCTCGTACCAACCCCACTCCCTTTTGGGGCCAAAGCTCCTGACACCCCTCTCAGCGAGCTGAAGGCGCAGTCTCTCAGCGAGCTCGTGGGTTATCTCGCCCCTATCCTCAAGCCAGTTTATAATCTCGAGGGCCTGCTCGTCCGTCTCACAGCGCTGGAGGTAGTCAAAAACGTTGGGGATGTACTCGTGGAGGTCAATGAGGTCTTCTTCCTCCTCATCCGTGGAGTAAGCGTCTATGACAACACCCTCCCCTTCAAGCTCCTTTGATAGGGCGGGAAAACGCTCTTCAAACTCCTTCTTGTCGTATTCCTGCCAGGGGAACTCGTCCACGGGGCGTTTTTTCTTTCTGTCCATAACGTCACCTGGAGGGAGTCTCTGATAGAGCTTATATACCTTTCCGGTGAGGGGGCAAACATGAAGGGCTCGTACATCCTCGTCATAAGACTTCCCCGCGGGGGAAGCATAAAAACAAAGGGACGCTCCTTCGAGCTTGGTGGAGGGTACTACGTCTATGTGGGCTCAGCCATGAACTCGCTGGAAAAGCGGGTCGAGAGGCACTTCCGGAAGGACAAAAAGCTTCACTGGCACATAGACTTCCTTCTCGCGGAGGCGGAGCTTCTAGGGGCGTACCTTATCCCGAGCGAGGAGAGGCTCGAAGAGAGGATTTCCCTTGAGGTGGGGAAGTATGGAGAGCCCGTACCCGATTTTGGGGCAGGGGATGTAAGTGTCAGCACGAACCTCTACAGCTTCGAGGAGGCGCCCTGGAGAACTCTTGAGCGCATGCTCGATAGGCTTGGCCTGAGGTGGAAAAGGGTTAAAAACGTGGCGGAAATTAGAGAAGTTATACGGGAATGGGAGCGGGAAAATAAGACACACTGTTTCCCAACGCCGGAGGTGTGAACCGTGAAACTCGAACTCGGTAAGGTTGAGTCTTACATTCATGAAAAGCTTGAGAAGGAAAAGCTTCATTTCGTTCTCCTTGATCCGGACGATGTGAGCCCCGAGATGGCGGGGAAGATATCCGAGGAGGCGGAGAGGATAGGTGTTGATGCGATAATGATAGGGGGCTCCACGGGCGCGGAGGGAGAGGTT
This sequence comes from Palaeococcus ferrophilus DSM 13482, assembly GCF_000966265.1. Lineage (NCBI taxonomy): Archaea > Methanobacteriati > Methanobacteriota > Thermococci > Thermococcales > Thermococcaceae > Palaeococcus > Palaeococcus ferrophilus. The sequence goes on from NZ_LANF01000007.1 coordinate 48,502, forward strand.
CTGGATGAAGTTGTCAAGGCCATTAAAGAGTCCTCCAGTTTACCAACCATACTCTTCCCCGGCTCCCACGGTGCGGTGAGCAAGTACGCTGATGCAATCTTCTTCATGAGCCTCCTAAACTCAACGAACCCGTTCTTCATCACGGGCTCCCAGGCATTGGGGGCCTTTACGGTGAAGCGCTACGGCGTAGAGCCCATACCAATGGCCTACCTCATAATCGAGCCCGGCGAAACCGTCGGTTGGGTTGGGGATGCAAAGCCCATCCCGAGGCACAAGCCCAAGATAGCTGCCGCTTACGCGCTGGCCGGACAGTACCTCGGCATGAGGCTCGTTTACCTTGAGGCGGGTAGTGGAGCGCCCCAGCCGGTTCCCCCGGAGATGATAGCTATAGTGAAGCGCGTCATAGACGTCCCGCTGATAGTCGGTGGAGGAATAAGGACGGGAGAGCAGGCGAGAAAGGCTGTGGAGGCAGGTGCCGACATCGTGGTGACGGGAACGGCGATAGACAAGGCAAGAAGCATCGAGGAAGCCAAGAAAAAGTTGGAGGAACTCAACAGGGGAGTTAAGCTTCGGTGAAGACTTTAAAGCTTATCTTGCCACCCTTAACTATTTTGCGGAGCTCTGCAAGGAGCCTCTGGGCGTCTTCTACCCTCAGCTCCATCTTTATTTCGCTTACGCCCCTCTGGGTGGGCGGGAGGAAGTGGATGTCCTTAATTTTCCCCTTTACCTTCGAGCAGATTTTACTCAAAATTTCCCCCCTGCGCTCGTAGGGGAGTTTTATGTCGAGTTCGACAATTTCCATAGATATCACCACTCCATTCTAAAAAAGAGGCAATATATAACCTTTTTCATGAGCGGGGATTATATGCTTCTGGGAAGAATATTCCCGGCGGTTATGGGTTTTCCGTAAGGGTTATCTTTCAGCGACTCGATGTTGTTCTGGTGATACGGATGCGTGCCTTCATATCCCTTGACCTCGAGGGGCTGCCTTACATCGTCAGCAGGGAACACCTCTTCGTGAAGGGGGCCCTCTACGAGGAGGCAAGACGGATAGCGACTGAAGTCGTGAAAGTCACGGCCGAGACGCTCCATGAGCGCGGTTTTGAGGAGATAGTTGTGGCCGACAGTCACGGTCCCATGGTCAACGTGCTGCCCCGTGAGATGCCCGAGTACGTCGAGCTGGTTCGCGGGTTCCCCCGGCCCCTGAGTATGGTTGCCTTTGCCAGAGAGAGCGACGCTGCCCTCTTCCTCGGCTACCACGCGAAGGCGGGAACGAGCCATGCCACCTTTGACCACACGTACAGCGGAGCGAGCATAGACATGCTGGAGATAAACGGGATAGAGGTGAGCGAGTTCCTTTTAAACGCGTATCTCCTTGGAAGCTGGGGCATCCCCCTGATCCTCGTGGGAGGCGACAGGAAGCTCCTTGAAACAGACGTTAAAACCTTCGCTCCCTGGGCCGTCCGCGTCCCCTTCAAAGAGTCTCCCTCGCGCTATGCCGCCAAGAGCCCGGGAATGGGGAAGATACTGAATATGCTCAGGGAGGGTGTGTTGGAGGCCGTGGATAGGTTCAAGAAAGGAGAAGCAAAGCCGCTCATGACGGAGGAGCCGGTTCATGTCAGAGTCCGCTTCCTTGGAAGCCACAGTGCAGATGCCGCTGAACTTTTGCCCTTTGTGAAGCGCCTCGATGGAAAGACGATTGAGTTTCAGGTGGAGAGCATCGAAGAGGCTTACAAGGTCTTTGAGCTTTTGACCCTGGCTGCGGCGGGTGTGAGTGCGATAGTCTCGAGGTAAAGCTTAAGTCCAGAACCGCAGAGAAGGTAGTGCCCCCGGGAAACCGCGGCGGGCAAGCGGAAGGCGAGCCGTGAACCCGCTTCGCTCCCCGGGGGTACACTTCTCCAAAAGGTTTAAATTGTTATGGGATGAGTGGTATCTGCCCGGGGAGTACCTCCGAGGGAGGAGTCCATGAACCTGGGCGGGTTATTACCCCCTTTTATGCCGCATGCGAAAAGTTTAAATACCCTTCACCAGCCATGAATGTTGGACGTGCCGCGGTAGCCTAGCCTGGTATGGCGCCGGCCTGCTAAGCCGGTGGGCGTGGCCCTCCGGGGTTCAAATCCCCGCCGCGGCGCCAAACTTCTTGGGTTTATGCCGGGATAGCCTAGTGGCGAGGCGGCGGACTGCAGATCCGCTTTACGGGGGTTCAACTCCCCCTCCCGGCTCCAGCCTCTTCTAGGGAAAAGCTTTAAAATGGTCGAGGTTATTGGCTTAGTGATAATGATAATCGCTGAAAAACAAGCTGGAGGTGTGAAGATGGGAAACATAAGGCAGGGCTTCATTAAGAGAACCGCGAGGGAGCTCTTTGACCGCTATCCCAACGAGTTCACCAGGGACTTCGAGCACAACAAGAAGAAGGTCGAGGAGCTCACCAACATCACGAGCAAGACCATAAGGAACCGCGTTGCAGGTTACCTCACGAAGCTCGTCAGGATGAAGGAAGAGGGTAAGATGCTTTAAAGTCCTCTTCTAACCCTTTTTATCTCTTCCAGGAGCTCTTTCGGCAGTTTGCTCTCCAGTTCTCGAAGCACCCTCTCGAACTCTTCATCGCTCTCCTTCGCGAGGCGTGTCATGAGGTTGTTCATGTAGCTCTCTATCAGCAGGCGAACTTCCTCAAGCTCCGCCTTCATGCGCAGGTACTCATCTATGCGGCGCTCGATCTCCTCCAGGAACTCCGAGAGCTCCACCATCTTGACCTCTATTGGTTCCTGCGCCTTTATGAGCTCTCTGGCGTGCCGGTACTCCCTGGTCTCCCTGGGCACCTTGGGCTCGTAGACCTCCGTTCCAAAGGCGTGCTGTGTGAGTAAAACCTCCAGACGGAAGCCCTTCTTTATTGAGTAATACTTCCTGGGCCGTCCCCTTGGGATTTTCTCTATCCTGCCCTCTATAAGGCCCGCCTCCTCGAGTATGCGGAGGTGCTCTAAAACGGCCTTCTGACCGACCCCCAGCTCCTGAGAGAGCTCACTAACGAAATAGGGCCTTTTGGTGAGCATGAGCAGGATTCTCCGCCTCGTCTCATTTCCCAGCACATCGAGAAGTCTCCCCATCTCTCCACCGTAGGGCACTCCACCTCACCTCCTATTCTAACCTTAAGTTAAGAAAAAGGGAACTTAAATCTTTCGCTGGGTTCCGGAGGTCAGGCCTCTTCGGGGGGCACAAAAAACGGGGGGTGAAGATTGAAATCGCCGTGTTTCTCTGGTTTCATACCCACCCTAGCGTACTTTAATATCGCCCTCAGGGTCAACACATCGTCCAAGACGGCGTATTCCTTTGCGAGCTCTTCTGCGAGCTCTCTGGGGAGGCCGTTCTTTATCATCGCCCTCTTAAATGCTCTCCTGCTCCTCTTGAGGGTCCTTTTGATTCCGGCAAGCTCCCACAGGGTTCGGGGGAACAAAAGAAAAAGCCTCAAAAGGCCAATCAGCATTACAGCTCCTCCTCAAACTCCTCCTCGACCTCAATGTGCTTCTTCTTGGCGCCCATGGCCTTTCCAAACTTCTCGAGTTTCTGAAAGTCAGCTACATTCCCTAACTTTTCGAGTTTCTGGAGGTCTGCCATCTTGCTCTGCATCATCGCGGAGATTATGGTTTTGATGACGTTAACGCTGTCCATGTACTCCCTCGTCAGCTCGAAGGCCTTGTCGGGCTCCATTCCAGCCTCCACAAGCTCCTTGTAGAAGTGGGCCACGTTCCTGCCGAGCTTCTCGGCCTTGTCCGGGTCGTAAACTTCGTTTAGGAGATCCTTGATGGGGCCGAATATTGAGTCCATAATCTTCGGCAGGTGCTCGGAGACTGTCTCGAGAACCTCCTTGAGCTCCTCGGTGTCGTTACCTCCCTTCTCCTTTGGGAGTTCATCGAGGATGTCCTCGAGGGCGTCAATCTTGCGCTCTATCAGCTTTATGTCCTCCTCGCTTCTTGCCTCCTTGAGTTCCCTTGTGAGCTCCCTTATGGTCTCCTCCACGAACTTCCTTGCCCCTGCCTTACTCTCCATGGCCTCCATAACCTTCTTTCTGATCTCAGCCTCAAATTCCCTTTCGTCCATACCAATCACCTCGGGTATAACTATGGTTGCTCAAAGTTGATGGGGATTCCGATTAATTCTAACCACCTGGCGACGAGTTCCCTGCTCAGGGAGTAAGTCTTTTCCCTCGAATTCTCCTGCTCCACAACCGCACCAAGCTCCACGAGCTCCCTTAGCTTTTCTCTAACTGTGTTGCGGGAGGCTTTGCCCCTACGCGCCTTAAGCTCGCGCGTTATCTGACTGATGTTAGCCTCCTTGAGGTCGAAGAGAATCTTAATGATCTCCCTCGCGATGTAGTCCCGCTTCACCTGGGGAACCATGATGTCTATGCTCAGGTCTCCGTACTGGGCGTAAACGTTGACGAGCTTAAGGTAGTTACTGGCCAGCTGGGAGGCTATCTCAAAGCTTTTCCTGAGCTCATTCAGGGCCTTTCGAAGACTCTGAACCTCCTGCGACAGCCTCTCGATTTCTTTTTCGTCCGCCATGTCCTCCCCTAATACCTAAGTCAGCTTTTATGCTATAAAGGGGTAGTGGTCAAAACTGACCACGTAGGGAACGCCACGCTCCGAGGAGCTCCCCTCTGACAAGGAGGACGTAAACAATAACCGCTGGAATGAGGGAGTACCTCGAAAGGAAAACCAGCGCCTGCAGGGGAAGGGCAATGATGACCGGCCGGTACACAAAGGCTCTAACTCCCAATCTTGAACGTGCAAAGAGCATAACCACCCCAAAGATCAGCCCGTACCCCGCGAGAAGGCCAAGCATGGCCCCGTAGGCGCCCGTGGCCGGAACCAGAAGGAACCAGAGGAACAGCGAGAGGGCTACTCCAAAAATTGACGCCGTGGTACCCTCGGCAACGTAGCGCGTGGATGAGAGGGCCACTATAGCGGGATTGTAGGCGACGTAGAGCTCTATGGCGAGAAGCGCTATGTAAAACTCCTCCCCTATTGAGAAGCCGAAGAGGTAGGTGAGCACTTCCCTACCGAGGAGCAGGCCGGCAAAGGTTATGAGAGCTATGACCACGCCGAGGATGGCAGTGGCCTTCTCAGCCAGCAGGCGAACGTACTCGAGGTCGTTTTTACCGTAGCGATAGGCGTAGAGGGGCATTATAGCCGACTGGAGCACCTGGGGTAGGTATGTGAGCATGAAGGCGGCGCTCAGCGAGGCCGAGACTATCCCCGCCTCAACGCTCCCCGCGAGCTTCTCCGTCATGAAGTATGGCCCCTGGACGAGGAAGACCCCCGAGAGCGTGCCGAGAAAGGCTATGGAGGAGTAACCGGTGAGCAAACGGATGTCCTCCCTCCGCGGCCGCCCCAATGACCCTTGCCTCACAAGGTAAGCAATTCCAAAAACGCTTATTCCCCCGAGGAGGCCGAGGTAGGGTGAGTAAACGTTTCCCATGGTGAAGCCGAGCAGGAAGGCGAGAAATCCCACCGCAACGGAGTAGGCGTAAACCTCCCCCCTGTGGAGGCCGTAGAGGAGACTCCTCAGCGTGAGCTGGAGGGCGCGGAGGACGGCGATAAAAACCCCGTAGAAGTTCAGGGGGAGAAGGACGAGCCCGACCAGAGGAAATGAGAGGCCCACCGTCGCAATGGACTTTATCCCCCTCTCATCGCCCCTCCCGAGAAACTCAGCGCCGTACTTTCCGAGTGCGACGGCAAAGAAGCTCAGAGGGATTGCCATAAGAAAGGCCTGGCTTATAAGGGAGTTTGCACTGCCGAGGGTTTCAACACCGTAGCGCCTGGATACGATGACGCTGTATATGAAACGGCTTGCCCCAAAAAGGGCCAGCGCCACGACGCTCGCAATCGAGTGCTTTACCATGACCTTCCTTTCGTAGCTCATGGAAAAAGGAAACCACAGGGGGATTTAACCTTTGTGGAAGCCGAGGTAGAATCCCGCTATGAAGGCCCCTCCTCCGGGCAGGATAGCAAGCACCTTGTCGCTGAGGCTCAGCGCCTTACCGGCCGCCTCCTGCGTGAGGTTGAATAGTGCGTCAGTGTTTATGCTTATTACACCCTTTTGCTGGAGCCAGAAGAGGCTCAATACGTAGGCACCTATGAGGGCCAGCACGATTTGAATGAACTTCTTGAGTGCGTAGCCCGTTATGAAGCCGACCACTCCTCCAACGCCCACATCACCGGCGAGGTTGCCAAAGTTGATGTCCATTTCATCACCCCTACCGTTTTAGGCTTTTTTCTGATAAAATCTTTTCGTTAGCCTTTTATACCCGCAAAATAGTTTTCACGTTGGTGGTAGCTCATGAAGATTGTGATAGTGGGTTCCGGTACCGCCGGGAGCAACGCGGCGCTATTTGCGCGCAAAGCCGATAGAAAGGCTGAGATTACAGTTATAGGAAAGGAACCAACGATGCAGTATTCACCCTGCGCCCTGCCGCACGTCATAAGCGGCACCATTGAAAAGCCAGAGGACGTTATCGTCTTCCCCAACGGGTTCTACGAGAGGCAGAAGATAAACCTCATGCTGAACACCGAAGTTAAAGCCATAGACCGCGAGAGGAAAGTTGTAATCACGGATAAGGGCGAGGTTTCCTACGACAAGCTGATTCTAGCTGTTGGTTCAAGAGCCTTCGTCCCGCCGATTAAGGGCGTTGATAACGATGGCGTCTTCACGCTCAAGAGCCTCGACGACGTGAGGAGGATAAAGGCCTACATCGCCGAGAGGAAGCCGAAGAAGGCCGTAGTAATCGGCGCTGGACTGATAGGCCTTGAGGGAGCTGAAGCCTTCGCCAAGCTCGGCATGGAAGTCCTGGTTGTTGAACTGATGGACAGGCTCATGCCCACCATGCTCGATAAAGATACGGCGAAGCTCGTCCAGACGGAGATGGAGAAGCACGGCGTTTCCTTCCGCTTCGGGGTTGGAGTTAGCGAGATAATCGGAAGCCCCGTTGAGGCCGTTAAGGTAGGCGAAGAGGAAGTTCCAGCGGATATGGTTCTCGTTGCCACCGGCGTCAGGGCAAACACCGACCTGGCAAAAGGGGCCGGCCTCGAGGTGAACAGGGGAATAGTCGTTAACGAGCACCTCCAGACGAGCGACCCGGAGGTCTACGCGATAGGCGACTGCGCCGAAGTTGTGGATGCGGTAACCGGCGGCAGAATCCTCAGCCAGCTCGGAACCTCAGCGGTGAGAATGGCGAAGGTAGCCGCCGAGCACATAGCGGGTAAGGACGTCTCCTTCAGACCCGTCTTCAACACGGCAATAACAGAGCTCTTCGGCCTTGAAATAGGCACCTTCGGAATCACGGAGGAGAGGGCCAAAAGGGAAGGCATCGAGGTAGCGGTCGGCAAGTTCAAGGGCTCAACCAAGCCCGAATACTACCCCGGAGGAAAGCCCATAACGGTCAAGCTGGTCTTTAGAAAGGCGGACAGGAAGCTCATCGGCGGCCAGATAGTCGGCGGCGAGAGAGTCTGGGGCAGGATAATGACGCTCTCCGCTCTGGCGCAGAAGGGAGCGACGGTTGAGGACATCGTTTACCTCGAGACCGCCTACGCCCCACCGATAAGCCCCACGATTGATCCCATAAGCATAGCCGCGGAAATGGCTCTCCGGCGCCTCTGATGCTTCCATTATTTCTTTACGCAATTACATAATTCGATAATTGTGCAGGATGGAAAAGGCTTTATAGCCCACTCCCAATCCCCCAAGGGGTGTGAGTATGGAGCCAAAAGACATAGTTCTCAAGGAGAGCGAAGAGGTAGGGGGAACCCCAATCGAGGGGCCGTGGCTTGATGGTGTTTCCAGCCTTGAGGAAGTCCTTGATTATTACGAGCGCATAGGCTTCCAGGCGACCCACCTCGGAAGGGCCATCGAAATCTGGAAGAAGGTCGAGAAGAGGCGCGCCGAGGGGAAGGAGGTTAGGGTCTTTCTAGGCTACACTTCCAACATAATCTCCTCCGGCCTGCGCGAACTCATAGCGTGGCTCGTTAAGGAGGGGAAGGTGGACGTCATCGTCACTACCGCCGGAGGAATTGAAGAGGACTTCATAAAAGCCCTCAAGCCCTTCATCCTCGGAGATTGGAACGTGAACGACGCCCTGATGCGCGAGAAGGGCATCAACAGGATAGGCAACATCTTCGTGCCCAATGACAGGTATATTGAATTCGAGAAGTACATGATACCCTTCTTCGAGCGCGTTCTTGAGATGGAGCGTGAAAAGGGCAAGCCGCTGAGTGCGAGTGAGTTCATCTATGAGCTCGGAAGATACATGGACGAGAAGCTCGGGAAGGAGAAGGAGCACTCAATAATCTACTGGGCCTACAAGAGGAACGTGCCGATATTCTGCCCGGCAATAACAGACGGCTCGATAGGAGATATGCTCTATTTTTTCAAGGAGGAGAGGGGCGACAGGGAGCTGGTCATAGACATCGCCAACGACATCGTGAAGCTCAACAACTTAGCGGTTACAGCGAAGGAGACCGCCTCTATAATCCTCGGCGGTTCTCTTCCGAAGCACGCCATAATAAACGCCAACCTCTTTAGAGGCGGTACTGATTATGCAATCTACATCACCACCGCCGTTCCCTGGGACGGCTCGCTGAGCGGCGCGCCGCCGAGCGAAGGCGTCAGCTGGGGCAAGATAAGGGCCAAGGCAGACTACGTCGAGATATGGGCGGATGCAACACTGGTGTTGCCCCTGCTGGTGTGGAAGGTGATGAAGGCCTGATTTATTTTTGTCCTTTTGTAAGAACGAAATGCATGCATATTGTCCTTGCGCGAGGACAAGGTTTATAAAGATGTAACTCGAAGATAAGAGCATGGACGGGAGGATACTCACATCCCTCATAGCAACGAGCAGACGGGTGATGGCGTGGGCCAGGAAGTTCCCAAAGAGGCGCTTCCTCTTCCATGAGCTCAAAAGCATAGATGAGGAGTACTACGTTGGTGTCAAAGGGATTCGCGGCGTTGGCAAAACCGTTCTTTTACTTCAGCTGGCAAACGAGACTGGAAAAAGTGTCTATTTTTCCGCGGATTCTACGCTTATCAAGCCCTTCTCGCTCTATGAGGTTGTGAAAGCTCTCGCAGAGATGGGATACAGGAACGTCTTCGTGGACGAGATTCACAGGAAACCTGGTTGGGCCGAGGACTTAAAGACGCTCTACGACGAGCATGAGGTGAGAATCTTCTTCTCCGGCTCATCGGCCATTGACTTGGTGCATTCTGGGGCTGATCTATCAAGAAGGGTCGTTCTGAAAGAGCTTCCCCCAGCTTCTTTCAGGGAGTGGCTCAATATCAAGAAGGAATTTGATGTTCCAAGATACAGTCTAAAAGAAATCCTCTCAAAAGCCTTTGACCTGACAAATATGTACACTGAATTCCACGCACTCTGGCGGGAGTACATGCGCGAAGGCGGCGTACTCTACCCGCGGAGCGGCTTTTACGATGCTCTTGACAACTCCATTAGAAAGGTTATCCTCGATGACCTCTCCGCGCTACGAGAGGTAAGCGTGAAGTACGAGACAGACGCGTTCAAGCTCCTCTACTTCATCGCCCGCTCGGCACCCTTTGAAGCGAACTACTCAAGGATAGCCAGGCACCTTGAGGTTTCGAAGAACATGGCGATTCGGCTCGTGGAAGACCTTTCTAAGGCAGGCCTTCTGGTTCCAGTGAATCCATGTGAAAGCCCCAGAAAGGAGCCCAAACTCTACCTAACAGTTCCTTTGAGGGAGTTCTTTGCCAAGAAAGGATTTGAGGTAAACAGAGGGGCCCTGAGAGAGGAGTTCTTTGTCAACCACCTGTGTCACTACGGCCTCTGCTACCTCAAGGGTAAGAGGGGTGAGAAAACGGCCGACTTCAAGGTTGGCGAATGGGTCATCGAAGTGGGGGGTGAATCTAAGGGCCGCTACCAGAGGCCTGACTACATCGCCGTTGATGGCCTGATCACAGGAAAAGGCAGAGTCCCGCTGTTCCTCTTTGGGTTGCTTTACTGAGTTACGATACTCCTTGTTAGAGATCCTATTGCAAATCAAACCAGTTTGTGTCTATGGCGAGGGTGGCTAGGCACTTACTGGAGGGGGCAGTAATATAAACAAAACCATCCCAATGCTGAAGGATACCAGATAAGCAATCATGCCGGCGTGAGATCTGAGACTCTTTCCAAGGAGATAAAACGATAGTACCCAAACTCCTATGACAAAAAAACTTTCGATTCCACGCCTTAAATATACAGGAAGGTATAAGTAGTCAACCACCCGGATCATCGTTATTATCCATCCTGTGTATAGAAGAGGAAATAGGGAGGGTACCGGGTCTATCTCATGTTTGTTCAGCTTTAAAATACGGAGCGTTGGCTTGATTCCCAGTACCCAGAGGAAAACCCTAAAAATCACGCTTATTATCAAAATTACGGGCATCTCATAGAACCCGGCAAGCTCGAGGGCGAGCATGTGGGGGGTATAAAGGAAAACGGCAATAGTAATGATCCTGGAGAATGTGAGGGGGGAATAAAACACCTGAAATGCCTATAACAGGAGCAGTACCATGAACCCCAAGGTGTTTTTTGAGTACCCCTTTTCACCCACAATTAACGCGAGTGAGAGGGAAAGGAAAAGCAATATCGCCAGTGAAAGGGTAAGAACATTAGACATGACTCCGGAGTTCGGTCTTCTTTCCTCTTTAATTCGGTCATAGAGGTACTCCTTAACTGCCTTCATACTTTTGTTCGCTAATAGGATCCCATCACCGAAATTATAGGGAGTAAGATATGAGGGGGAAATCCCGATTTGATTAAATACGGAGCAACAAAAATAAGTAAGAGGAGCGTTTGAAACAGAATAGAAGCCTTGAGTGTTCTGCCTTCCATAATTTACACCTCAGCCTCATGCTTCTCCACCACTTTTTCTGAGGTGACACAACCAGATTTAAACATAACCCCTCAGCTTATCCTGACAGTATTTCCTTATATTTGGTCGGCTCTATGAGCATTTTTTACCCCCTCACAGACCTGCATTTATTGATATTTAGGGTATTCCCCGGTTGCCAACCCACGACTCACTTCATCTACTCTCCCTTACTAAAAAACGTTTTCGAACGACCGGAGAGTTCACATCACCGGGCTGCCCCCCAAAATGTCCTCCAAACCCCACACCAGGTGGCCTTCCCCTCTAAGCCCCTCCTTTCCCTCAACGCTTTTAGCTACTAATCCGTAATACTTCTCCCAACCGTCCAGTCCAACAAGCTCCGCTTTCCTCTCAAGGTCTTTCAGAATTCCCCTCGCCTCTCTGTCACTCAAATCCTTCCACTTTACCTCAACGAACAGCGCCTTCTTTTCGCGCTCGTTTAGAGCAACGAGATCAATCTCCTCGCCCCTGTGCCACCATCTTCCAATCTTGGTGAACCCAAAGCCGGTCAGCTTTGTGAAGACCTCCGGCTTCCTCAAGAGGCGTTCAAAGACCGCCCCCATGTACTCGTTGAAGTCCTCCTTGGAGCGCTCCCAGACTTCCCTACTCATTCCGGCCTCAAGGTAGCTCCTGTTCGGGAGAACGTAGCGGAACCAGAAGACGAGATAGTTGTCCGTTATCGAGTACCGGCCCCGTTTTAAGGCCTCCTTCCTTGAGGCGGTAACCGGAACCTCCCGTTCCACCATTCCGAGTTTTTCAAGGACATTCAGGTACTTCGACACAAGGCTCTTCTCAAGTCCCGTGGCGTTCACTATCTCCCCGAACCTGCTTCTTCCGCTCGCAACCGCCTGGAGTATGGCGAAGTAGTTCGCCGGCTCCCTAACTTCCTCCTTCAGGAGTATCTCCGCCTCCTCGTAGAGGAAAGCCCCCTTGGAGAGAACCCTCTCCACTACGTTTTCATCGAAGCCTTTCCCCGGGTTGAATCGGAGGAGATAGGCAGGGATTCCCCCGAGGACGCCGTAAACCTTCACGAGCTCCTCGGTAGAGTAGCTTGGGAAGAACTCCCTCAAGCTCCAGAATGGCAGCTCACCAACCTTCCACTGGCCTGTTCTCCTGCCGTACAGTGGACTTTTATAGCCGAGAACTTCGGTCTCCATTGAGGAAACGCTCGACCCGCAGAGGATCAGCATCAGGTCGCCCTTCGAGAGCTCCATATCCCAGGCCCTCTGGATAAGAGAAAGCACCGGCTTATAACGCTCGATGAGGTATGGGAACTCGTCAATTATGAGAACCACCCTTCTCCCATTTACCCTCTTTGAAAACTCGATGAGGAGCTCGTCTACCTCGCTGAACTCTATCTTCGGAAACAGTCTATCTCCCAGAAAGTCACCCATCATCCTCTGGAGCTCGCGGAGATTGTCCATGTAAGGCTTCTCGCTCGCCAGAAAGTAAACGTGCTCCTTGTCCCTGGCAAAGTGCAGAAGAAGCTCGGTCTTCCCTATTCTCCTCCTGCCGTAGATTATCAGAAGTTCCGCATCTCCGGAGGCGTATCTCTCCTCAAGGAAGGCCAACTCCATCTTCCTGTCCACGAACTTTTGTCTACTCATGAGTATAATACTCGCGCTTCAACTATTTAAGGATTCCGGTCATCGAGGGATGGGAATAGATAAAACGCCTCTCAGAGGCCACTTGCGGGACGTCCTTAGGGCCTCAAAAAAGTTCACAAGAGCTCGAGAATCTTATCCTCCCCTCCCTGCAGCACAAGTGGCCTCGACAGGTGCTTCCTCGCATCGGGTGGGACCTCATAGATTTTCCTTTCAAGATCGCGCGGCACCTCGACGGCGATCAGCTTTTTCGGCATCTTGTAGCCACAGCGCTTGCACTTGAGATAGTCGCCCTTGCTCTTCATGGTTCCACCGCACTTCGGGCAGCGCGGCTTCTGATACTCCACCTTCGAGACGAGCTTGACCGGATAGAACTTCTCGAGGTTGAGCGTTAGAACGCCCTCGTGCTCCTTGACACCGCCGGCAGCTATGATTTCATCCCCGGGAAGAAGTTTGCGCACCCAGTTCCTGAACTTCTTGGTCGGCTCGAAGGCTGCCACCCTGATCTTCCCGGTTTCGTCCTCAAGCTCGAAGAACACGTGCCTCCCGCGCTCCCAGTATGGCGAAGCGACCCTTCCCCTAACCACCGCGCTGTCGTAGAGCCTCAGCTCGCCGATCTTCTTGGGAGTGAGGTGGTCGTCGGTGTTCTGGTTCGTCTTGTAGAGCTGGTAGAAGGCAAAGGGCTCCCCGAACTTCACCATCTCGAAGACCTGGAGGACTTTTGCCCTGTCAACCCCGCGGATTCCAACGAGGACAGGGTCCTTGCCGTGGGGTGTGATGAGAACACTCCTCTTGTAGGGGTCAACGTTGTCGTAGCTGAAGGGATAGGCCCACCTATCGGCCGAAAAGACGCTCTCCTCGTTTACCCGCCTGGGGGTTCCGAAGTTCTCAGGCTCCCTGTAAGCTAAAAGCTCGTAGGTGAACTTTTCCAGCGGGTAGCCGATGGCCGCGAGCGAGCCGATAACTCCCCTCCCGAGCTTGAACTTGAAATATTCAGCCCCAACAATTCTCGCAACTTTCTCTGCCTCCCCTATGGTCACATGCTCCCTTAGGGCCTTAAGGGAGAACTCCCTAAGCTTATCGGGAACTTCTCCCTCAAGGAAAACCACACCGGGGTTCGTGTTCTCGTGCTCAAAATCCGAGAGCTCCTTAACATAGGAGAGAACCGTGTCCTTGATTTCGGGGATGGTCTCCTCGTCCGCCTCGAAGGTCATAACGACTGCCCCGTTGCCGCGCGTCTTGTAGGGAATGTTCGGGTTGAGGCGGATGAGCCTTGGTAAATCCACCGGCTCCGCTACCTTGGACAGCTCACGGTAGAGGAGGGCTCCCAGATAGGTGGTGCACATGCCGTCCGGTGAGTCTGTGTCGTCAATCGCTATGTGGAGTCTCATGGTTGGAAGCTGGGGGAAGGCGTTAAAAGCTTATCCCCTCCACTCCTCCCTGAGGATGTCGTAGAAGAGTTCGTCAACGTAGCCGTAACCGGGAACGTGGACGTTCTGGCGCAGCTTTCCGACGAGCTTGAATCCGTTCTTTTCGAGCACCTTTCTTGAGCCCACGTTGGGTTCGTAAACGCGCGCGTAGACCTTCCTCAGGTTAAGCTCCTCAAAGGCATACCTCAGTGCCAGGCCCACCGCCTCGGCCATGTAGCCCCTCCTCCAGTAGCGCTTCCAGAGGAAGTAGCCGAGCTCGGCCTTGCCGTTCTTCGTGTCTATGTTGTGGAGCCCTATAACTCCCATGAGCTCGTTGCTCGTGTTGTTCACGATGGCGAAGACCTTGTGCCTCTCCTTGTTCTTACGGAGGTTCTCGTACCACTCGAGCTCGTCCTCGAAGTAGAAGACTTCCTCCGGCGCCTGAAGGAAGCGTCTAACTTCCCTGTCGTTGAACCACTCCCACAGCTTCGATAGGTCCTCCCTGAGGAGCAGGCCGAGTGAGACATTGTCCCCCACTGCTATAGCGGGCCGCCTCATGCGCACCACGGTATAACATCGCTCCCATCGTAATTAAACTTAACCGTTCCACCGGCGAAACTTTTAAACCCCTATGTGCGTATATTGGTTTGATGGAGAAGGAGAGACTTATGCGGATAGTTGAGAGCACGTTGCGTGCCACGGGCTTCAAGGTGGCCCGGATGGAGTTTAAGGGGTCGTGCTTCGACCTAGTTGCCAGTAGGATTTTTGCCCTGCTCTTCATAAAGGTGCTCCAGAACATTGACTCGATAAGTGCGGAGCAGGCGGAGGATTTAAAACGCCTCTCCAAGTTCTTCAGGGCGACGCCGCTGATAGTCGGGCTCAGGACAAAAAACGAGGAGCTTGAGGACGGAGTTGTGTACGAGCGCTTCGGGGTCTACGCCATAAACCCTCCCACGCTCTACGACATGCTCGTGGAGAACGAGATGCCGGCAATCTTCGCGGAGAGGGGCGGCTTCTACGTCAACATTGATGGCGAGCTCCTGAAGGCCTTAAGGGAGGAGAGGGGATACAGCCTCGGGGAACTCGCGAACCTCCTTGGAGTCTCGAGGAAGAGCCTCCAGAACTACGAGAAGGGGAGGAGCGCGGTCAGCCTCGAGGTGGCCGTGAGGCTCGAACAGATTTTCGATGCACCAATAGCGAGACCTATAGATATTCTGAGCGCGAGGGTGGAGGCGAACCTTGAGAGCAAGCCCGAAACGCCCCTTGAGAGGGAGATTTTCGAGAGGCTTCAGGAGCTTGGAATGGGCGTCATAAAGGTCAAGAGGGCGCCGTTCAACGCGGTATCGAGGGAGGACGAGTTCAAGATACTCACGGGAATTGACGCCAAGAAGACCTCCACGACGGTAAAGAGGGCCCGTATGGTGGACGAGGTCAGCAGGATAATCAACAGCGACGGCGTCTTCATACTCGAGCGCACCAAGACAGAGGTGGTTGGAGAAATACCCCTCATCCCCAAGGAGACGCTGAGCGAGCTCAGGGACGCGGACGAGCTCATAGAAGTAATAGAAGAACTGAAGAGGCAGATAAAGAAGAAGCTCCTTCAGAGGTGAACTGCCCTCGATAGGAGCACACGCACCGCGTAGGCCTGGGCGGTTTTTTCGAGCAGCCATGAGCGCAGGGCCTCGTCCCTCACTTCTCCCGCCAGCCTGAAGGCCCCCTCAACGTCCCCCTCCTCAAGGAGGGAGAGAACGAGCCTCCCAATGGCCATAGTCCTGTATGGTTCTTCCCGCGTTCCCTTCAACACCCGCAGGGCCTCGTTTACCTCGCCGTAGCGCAGGTAGGCCGTTATGATGGCCATCTTGCACTTCCCACTACCGCAGAATGGCTCGATTAGCGGGAGGGCCCTTCTGTAGGAGGCCATTGGATTGCCGGCTATGCCCGAGAGGAGCTTCACGATGAGTTCCTCCCCCGGCTCCTCCCCGAGGAGCGTCACAACGCTCTCGGGCGAGCGCTCCATGAGCGCGAGTATCAACCCCGCCCGGAGGCGGTCCTTCAGGTGGGGAGGGAGAGCCGCCAGGAGCCCACGGAGGAGGCCGGCTTCACCGGCGCGGGCGACCCTATAGAGGGCCCTCCTCACGACCTCATCGTAAACGCCCGATTCCCTCGCGCCCTCAATGAGCGTCCCTACCATTTCGGGAGGAGTGTTCTCGGCCAGCAGGAGCAGGGCCCTCTCCCTAATGGGGGCGCTCTCGATGTTTTCAAGCATTCTGAAGGCATCCTTTGCACTGTTCTCCCCAATGTATGCCCGAAGGAGGGTGAAGAACGCCCTTGAACGCTCATCTCTTCCCGGAATGTGACCGGCGATTTCCTCCGCCGTGCCGTAGTCGCCCATCTCAACGAGGCGCTTTACGAGCTTCAGGCCAAGGGCCGCCCTCTCGGGGGAGGGTAGATAGCCCATGATGCCGAGGGCAGAGGAGACGTCCCCTACCTCGATGGCAACATCAACCACCTTTCTCATGAGCGTGCTGTCCCCTTCGCGGCGTGCCATCTCCAGGAGCCCCTCTAGAACTGTGCGGTACTCCTCAAAGCGGGCCATCCCAAAGTACTTCATGATAACAAGGCCAGCCCGTTTGAACTGGCCCCCTTTGAGTTCACTCCACTCCCTAAGGGCGGTCTCCTTGATTCTTGAGTGCCGTGGGTCGCCGTGCTTTCCCAGAATGTATGCGATTTCCGCGTAGGTGCAGACCCGTATAAGGGGGGAGCTTATCCCCTCCATGATTTTATCGAGCATCTCCATTACAACCACCGGCCGGCTGGTGTCGCATTTATTTTGGCCGTCTGGTTTTATTAATATTTTGCATTATCTTCAGGGAACAGGGGAGATATGAAAAAATCGAAACTCACCGGAAGAGGACCTTCCTCCAGTTTTGCCTGATCACGTCCACGTACTTCGATGGTGAAGCTATCAGGACGGCCCATCTCGGGGTCTGGCGCCTCTTGAGGGCGTTAGCTAGAGGGGTAACCTTCGTGAGGGGCTGGACGCTCCCGTCGTGCGTGTGAACCCCTATCTCCGTGGACTTGAGCCTTGGCTCGCTGAGCATTAAATCCGCTATGCTGAACTCGAGGATTACCTCTCCCTCCTTCGCACCCACGAGCTCCGCAAGGGTTCTCTCGATTTCCTGCCTTCTCTTGATGTTCCTGTAGGCCGTTAAAAGCTCCCTCTTTTCCTCCGAGCTGAGTTCATCCGCGCTCGCCAGGACTGCAGCCTTGTAGAGGTTGCGGTACTTAACGCGTTGGACTATCTCCCTCGAGACCTCCAAATCCTCGAGTTCCACGAGAACCCTGCAGTCCGTCATCTTCCAGAAGTCCCAGAGGTGGCCCTCCTCGAGGGCGAACTCAAGGGCCCTCGTTAGCATCCCCTCGGCTATCTTCACCGTGTGGTGGAAGTAAACCCTCGAGTACATCAGGGAGCGCGCCACCATCATGCCTTCCACAGCTTCCACGCCTTTCTCATCCACCACGAGCTCGCCTTCGTGTATCTTCAGCGTCTTCAGTATCCTCTCGAAGTCAACTATCCCGTGCGCCACACCCGTGTAGTGCGCATCCCTCATTAGGTAGTCGAGCTGATCAACGTCCACGTCCCCGTGCAGGGCCTGTCCGAGGTAGTGCTTCCCGTGCCTGCCAAGGAAGAGTTGGGCCACCTCCTCCGGGGAGAGACCGTAGCGCTCAAGGACTTCGGGAATGCGCTCCCTGCCCTCGAGTTCGCCCTCTATTATGTCCGCCTTTCCGAGTATCATGTTCTGGCCGAGGCGCATGTGGTCGTATTCCTTCACGTAGTGCTCGTAAATCTGCTCGAAGGTGTGGCTGAAGGGGCCGTGGCCGATGTCGTGCAGTAAAGCCGCAACCTCAAGGAGAACCTTCTCATCCGCCGGGAGCTCGAGCTCCTCCGAGAGGCGCTTGGCAACGTAGTAGGCCCCGAGGGAGTGCTCGAAGCGCGAGTGGTTCGCCCCCGGAAAAACGAGGTAGGCCATGCCCAGCTGTTTTATTCCCCTGAGCCTCTGGAACTCGGGGGTCTTCACGAGGTCAAGGATTATGCCCTTAATCTTCATGCTGCCGTGCAGCGGATCGTGAATAATCTTTCCGTCCATACTCTCACCACTGAACTTTTTCTCAAAAGAAGTTAAAAATCTTGGCACTGTGACGACGGGCAAAACAAAAAGTTGGAGGTTAAAAGTCAACCCCCTTGATGAATATCCTCTTGGTCTTTCCGGGTCTCTGAGGGAGCCCCTTCCTGACCTCGGCGAGAGGGACGACCTCTATGAGCAGCTCGGCCTGCTTGGACTCCTCCACCTCGTAGCGGACGGGGTTGTTGCCCTCGTAGATGCGCGCCCTTATCTCGTCCTCTATATCGCGGGGCCTCTCGCCGCTGAAGCCCACCCTTATTATGGCCCTCGGCTTAGGATTATCCCTCGAGAGCGGTTCGTAGAGTATGACGAAATCGCTGAGGAACTGGTGGGAGAAGACGACCTCCATAACCTGGTCGAGGAATAGCTTTGCCCCGGCGAGGCTTACGGCGTCCTTTGTGCGGATGATGTTCCTTATCCTCCCGCCTTCTACGCGCGCGATGTCCCCTATGGCGTAGTTGAAGATTGGCAGCCCCGTGAGTTCCCCGTCGAGCATGATTTTTGTTATGTGCACCGCGTAGTAACCCTCATCTTCCGTCTCCGTGAGGGTCAGGAGGGAGTGAGGGCTCACAAAGTCTCCCGTGCGCTTTTTCGTTATAACGCGGTACGCCGGGGAGCCGTCCTCGGAGGTGCCGTAAACGTCCACGATGACGGCGTTGGGGTAGTTTTCAAGCATGGCCTGGGCCATCTCAAGCGTGAGTGTCTCCCCACCGACGAGGATTAGGCTTATGTCCTCCCTCACCTTCTCTGGAAGCCTGAAGCCGAGGTTGTAGACGGTTGTGGTGAGGCCGAAGAGCTGGGTGGGGTTTATCTCCTCAAACTCTCTGATTAGAAGTTCCCCCATCCTGAGGAGCTGGATTGGCAGCTGGATGTACCTCACATTAGCCTCCATGGCCTCAAAGGCCCCGAAACCCATCATGCCGGAGGCGGAGGGAAGGGGCGGGAAGAAGGAGGCTATTACATCTCCGTCCTCGACGTACTCCTCAACCCACGGCGTGAGCTGTCTCGCCACCCTCCTCTTGTCATCGAGGGTGAAGGGGACGAGTTTTGACTTCCCCGTCGTCCCGCTGGTCTTAAGGATGGTGTGAAACACCCTGCGCTCCCTGATGTAGTCCGGCCACAGTTTTTCCGTGGAGTACAGGTCCTTCGGGGTTACGTTAACGTCCTCGACGTGCTCTAACAGCATTTCAGGGGTCAGCTCTTCGGGTTCGATGCCCGCTCCCTCAAACCTTGCCCTCCAGAAGGGGCTCGATTTGAAGGCACTGCTCGCGGTGTAGGCGAGCTCGTTTAAGAGGTCTCTCCTACCAAGAACAAACCCTCCCATTGGCCAGCACCGAAAGAAGTCGGCACCATTCTATAAAAGATTAGCGGGATTCTCACGGGCGTTAATGGTCTCTTCAGTAACAGCCTCGCGGGTTATTTGCACAAATGCCGAGTGCTCTCAAAAAAGGCTTTTAAACAAAAAGAACGAATACGTGAGCATGGATTACAATAATATGACCTTCGGTGTGGAACCATTCCTTGTGGACGATGAGGGTATAATCAACCATCTTAGAGAAACC
Source organism: Palaeococcus ferrophilus DSM 13482 (assembly GCF_000966265.1). NCBI lineage: Archaea > Methanobacteriati > Methanobacteriota > Thermococci > Thermococcales > Thermococcaceae > Palaeococcus > Palaeococcus ferrophilus. The sequence goes on from NZ_LANF01000007.1 coordinate 68,192, forward strand.
TACGAATTCCACAGGGAGAGGACTCCACACTGGCGCACCATAAAAAGTGACCCCTCCTTCGATGGGAGCCTTCGGGAGGTACTGGAAAGCATCTTCAACACGCTGGAGGTGAACCCTTCCCTGCTAAGGGAGGAGTGGCCCTCTTTTCTGCCCCACGGTTACAGGGGGAGGATCCGCTTTTACCAGTCATCTGGAACCACGGGGAGACGAAAGTTCGCCCACTGGGATGAATCATACGTGCACGTTCTCGTGAACTTCCTCAGGGAGGCGCTAGATAGGACGTACTCCCTTGGGAAACTCTACGAGGAGGAGCCTCCGAGAGCGCTGATCCACGGGCCCTACGGCTGGTACCAGGAGGAGATGAGCCATTTAATATGGTCCTACGGGGGCATGCTCTACTTCGTGGGGGCGGAGACGGAGGGCCTTAAGCAGCTTCTGGAGAGGGAGCCTGAAAGGGCCTATAGACTCCTCGAACCCCTCATAAATTACACGAAGAGGGTCATCATGGTGGACGATATAAACACCGTGAGAACATCCCCCCAGATGCTGGACCTGTTCCTCAGAATCAGAGATGATATGAGGGCCATCTTCCTGAGCGGAACGGCACTCGGCCACGAGACCGTAAAGAGGGTTAAAAATGAGTTCGAGAACGCAAAGGTTATCCCCCTGTACGGCAACTTCCTCTTCGGGGATGCGGTGGGTATCGCTGGAGAGGATGGGATAGTCTATTACCCCAACGCTCCCTTCACCCTGATAGTACCATTAATAAAGGAAGACGACGTATACAGAATAGCAAAGTACGGGGAGAGGGGCAAAACGGGTGTCATCGTGGCCAGGCCCGAACTTTTCGTTGTTATGGTGGAGGATGAGGAGGTAACGCGGAGGAAACCGCGTCCCCCGTTCCGGTGGGACGGGTTTGAAAACCCTTCACGGGGGACATGATATGGAGATGCCCTGGTGGATAGTTGCCGAAGGTATGCTTGTGCTGCTTCTTGACCTTGTAGCGTTCGGATTCCTTTTCAGGGTTTACCTTAAAAATAGGAGACGTTCCGCCCTCTTCATGGGGCTTGCATGGTTCTTTGATTTTCTGGCGATGGTTGCCGCGTTTTCGTTCCACGAGATCGCCAATTCTTTGCTGCTCGTTATCTTTTCAATCCTGATATTCCAGGGTACCATAGAACTCCTGAAAGAGGAGAACGGGAAACTGGCACTTGGCAACGCACTCGTGTTCTCCAGCGCCCCGGTACTTTTGCTGGTGTACACGTGGCTTTTCATAAGCTTCAAGAAACCTTTGATGGTCGCCAACCCCGTGGAAATCCTGGACGAAATCCTCGTGGCCATTGCATGGGTCAGTGCGGGACTTATGGCCTGCATAGGGGCGTTCTTCACGAAGAGACTTGAGTTCGTTTACAGCAGGAAGGCCACAAGGCTGTTCTGGGGACTCTTTTTCTTCGGTCTCCATCTGTTCCCCTATCCATTCTTTAAGGACGAACACTGGTACGCGCCCATAGGTCTCACCGCCTCTCTCATCCTCATAGCGTTCCTGACTGCTACCTACGTTTCCCTGGCCAATTCCGAGAAGTTCATGAGCCTGAAGCCCCATCCCACCGAGGTGCCCGAGCTCAAACCCGGGGTTATCGTGACCACGCGCGAGGAGTACACAACGCTCAAGGAGAAGCTAAAGGACGCGTCGGTTCTGGCGTTCACGCGCGATATAACAAACGTCCCCTCCACGTGGGTGGCCTACTTCATAACCACAGCGATAAAGGACGAACCAAACGCCATCTCCCCCACTGACCTCGCAAAGATGAGCGAGCTGGTGTACAACTACTACCGCAGGATGAGCAGCGCCAACGTCATGGGTGTCGTTGTCTTCGATGCGCTGGAGCACGTTATGATGTACAACGGTCTTGAGGTCACCCTCAAGTTCCTAAGCAAACTCAAGGACTTTGCACAGCTCTACAACGGGAGCCTCATCGTGGTGGCCGAGAAGGAGGCCTTTGAGGAGAAGGAGTGGAACCTCTTAATGAGGCTCATGGAGTAGTGGATTTATAAACTTCCATTCTCTACTCCTATATGCCCCCGCGCGAGGACTCGCCAGAGCAGTGATGGTGGGTGCGATGCGGGGGCTACAGCCCGGTCTTACAGCGAGGTCCCCACGGGAGGGCCTTCCGCGTTACGGAGCACGATGGCCGTGGGAAACCCAGACCGGGCACATTTCTCCGGCCCGCCCGGGTTAGCCCGCCCGAGGGTGCCTAAGGCTTCGATGAAGGTGGGTGTTACGGGCGGGCCACAAAAACCCAGAATCCTCGAGAATAGGCAATAAAAAAGAGGGGAAAGGGAACCTTCAGCGCACCATAACCCTCAGGTTCTTGAGCTTTATCACCACGCCGTGCTCCCTTCCCACCTCGCGCATGATGCGGAGTATCGTGTCCCGCGCCTCCTTCTTTATGGCCTCATCCGAGACCGTGGAGAACGAGCCGAAAAGGCCCTCCTGCGCCTCCCTTCCAAAGCTCACCTCGAAGGACACTTCCACGGTGTTGTTTACGATGTCCCAGTTCATCTTCAGCCACCTGAACTTCGTGCGGGGTATCGTGGAGAGTTCCCTCTGTATCGCGGACTTGAGTTTGTTCATGGCCGGCTCGATGCGGCTCTTGATGAGGGTCTGGGTGCTTTCCTCCTTCTTGGCCTCCGTGATAGCTGCAAGCTCCTCAACTCCGGCCTCCTTGAGGAGCTTCTCGACCTCCGCCTCTATGAGCTTCTTCTTTTCCATGATTTCCTTGACCTTCTCGGAGCTCTCGACCGCTGGCCGTGCCGCAGGAGCGGCCGGAGATGGGGCCCTAACTCCCGCAGGAGCCTCCTCCCGATCAACAACGACATCAACATAGTTGAGTTTTGTGGAGAGTCTTATCTCCCTTGAGAGGTTACGCAGATGGTTCTTTATTATGCCCTCCGCCCTGCTGGCGGCCGCCGCGTGTGATAGCGTTGGGGACTTGCCCTTGACGAAGACGTTGACCTCCAGGCCGGAGTTCTGGATCGCCGTTACCTCGAAGTGGGTAACCCTGAACTCAGGGGAATTGAGGTCCTTCACGACGTTCTTCGAGAAGGCCATGAAGAATGCCCTGTACTCGTTCGGGGAGTTGACGACTATCCTTGCCTCCTCCCTTTTACGCCGGGTTTCTGCCGGTTTCTCCGTGAACTCCTTGCCAACACCGCTTATCTCAACGTTGACCTTATCGAGGAGAGGTTTTAGCCCGGTGTTGCGCCCTATAACCGGGAGGTGCCTGTTGATGAAGTACATTACCTTTCTCTTGGCTATGCCCGCCTCGGTGCTCCCCCCGAGGCTCTGCCCCTTGAAGTCCACCGCGATGTGCACAACGCCGCTTCCTATGGAGGCGCGGATGATGGCTTCGGTCAGTATCACGTCCTTGAGCTTCTGAATCTCCTTCCCTATTTCCTCGAGGTACTCGTTGAGGGCCTCTGAAACGACCCCCTTAAGGGCAGCGGGTCCTTCAACCTCAATACTAACCCTGGTTTCCGGGACTTTCTCCTCTTTTTCTGCTTCCGCGGGCTTTGGTGTCTCCACCTTTGGCTCCTCGACCTTGGGCTTCTCGGCCTCCTTCTTCGCCGGGGGAGCTTCCTTTTTCTTTGGGGCCGGTGCCGGCAAAACTTGGGTTTCGGCCTTTCCTTCGGGTACCCGCCCCCTCATAAACTCCTCTACGTCAAGCTTTGGCGTGGCATTGTATAGGTCTATGTTGTCCGCGATGGATATCTTCAGGCTTATCTCATCGAGCCCGAAGACGTCCACGATCATGGGGTTATCCACCAGCTCCAGGAGCTTTTTGAGCGCCGCGGCACCCACGAGCTTCTCGCCGGTGTCAACTACCTCTCCCTCTGCAGCGATGATTTTCCTGCGCCCGATGAGAATAGTGAAGTAGTACTTCGCCGTCCGGTCCTTCGTAAATACCTTGAGAAAGAGCCCTGAACCCCGTTCCAGTGCCTCGCGTATCTCCCCCGCAAGACCCTCCCTGGACGTCACAACGATGTTTTCCTTCAATGGTTCCACCGAGGGAAGCTGCATTTCAACCACCATTACATATATATATTCAAACGCGCCTAAAATATCCGGACAGATTCCGTATAATTAGTACATCCCAGGAAGTATTTAAACATTGTTGTACCATAAAGGTGAGCTCCATGAAGGTGATAATACTCGGTGGGGGGGCCATAGGGCGGGCACTGGCCGATGCCCTTAAGGGTGAGCTTGAGGTAGTGATCGTGGAGAAGGATGAAATCCGGGCAAAGTCTCTATCCGAAAGCGGTTTTAAGGTGGTGGGTGACGATTTTGGATATACGGCCACCCTCCTCAAAGCGGGGATAGACACGGCTGATCTCGTTGTGATAACCTCCATGGACGTTGCCACGATAAAGAGGGCCGTTCAGGTCATAAGGACGAACAACCAGGACGTCCCGATAATAACGATACTTCCCGACGGGGTATCTGGGGAGGAGCTCCAGAGGGAGATAGAGGAGGAACTTGAGTTCGAGGCCAAAATCAACTACGGCATCTCCCCCAAGGACGCGCTCTCGAAGTACATCCTCGGCATAGTGGAGGAGTTCTCGAAGAGGAAGAGTGCCAACAAACTCCAGAAGAAGCTGCTCGAGCTCAGGGAGAGGGGTGAATCCATCCTCATCGTGATGCACGACAACCCTGACCCTGACGCCATCGGTGCGGCCTACGCACTCTCCAGAATAGCCCAGAACGCCGGATTTAAGGTGCGCATCGTCCACGGGGGAGAGATAACGCACCACGAGAACAGGGCCCTCGTGAACCTCCTCGGGATAGAGCTGATGAAAATCTCGGAGGGTTCCTACGAGATAAAGAGACACCCCTTCATAGCGCTCGTGGACTGCCAGCCAAACGGGAACGTGACGATACTACAGCCCGACGACCTCAAGAAGGTGGAGATACTAATTGACCACCACCAGATACTGGAGAGCCTAAGGGAGCGCATCTCCGAGGAGGCCTTCGTTGACATAAGGCCCGAGGCAAAGGCGTCCTCATCAATCCTCGTGGAGTACCTCAACGGTCTCAAGGTAAACCTCGATACCAAACTGGCCACCGCCCTCTTCTACGGCATCTACACCGACACGAAGAAGTTCTCAAAGCTGAGCCACATAGAGCTCGACGCCATAAAGCTCCTCGCGAACAAAGTGGACTACGAGCTTCTGGACAAGGTGGAGCACCCCGACATCTCGACGGAGGCCGCAGAGATACTCGCGAAGGCGATACTCAACAGGAAGACGTACAAGAACGTTGCCATATCCAACGTAGGTTTCATAAGCAACCGCGATGCGATAGCACAGGCTGCCGACTTCCTCCTGCGCCTTGAGGGAATCTCAACCGTCCTCGTCTTCGGAATAGTGGACGACAAGATTGAAATTTCCGCCAGAACAAACGACGTCCGTGTGAACGTGGGGAAGGTTCTCAAGGAAGCTTTTTCGGGCATAGGGAGCGCCGGTGGTCACGCCCAGATGGGGGGCGCGAGGATAAACCTCGGAATATTCACCCTCGCAAAGGACAAGAACTCACTCCTCCGCCTGGCAGAGGAGGCGATCACAGAAAAGTTTTTGGAGGCACTTGGAATAAAAGAGGGCTAGTCCTCCTTCGCCCTCACAAGTATTATGTCGCCTATGGCCGTGACCCTCTCGTAGGGCACGCCAACCTTTTCTCCCGGGAGTCCGAGGGCGAGAACCTTCCCGCCTCCCTGGCCGATTTCAATCAGGACCTCATCAACGTATCCCACGTAGTTGCCACGTGTGTTGTAAATCTGCTTTCCGTAGAGCCGGGACAGGCGCATCACCATTTTAATCACCGCTCTAAAATACCGTTCCGTCTTAATATAGTTTACGCTAACTTTATAAACCCAACTTAATAGCATCCATGGGTTCATGGAAACATTTTAATAGTATTGTCCTTCAGAGTATAACGATGGACTTAGTTGGCAGGTGATGAGCATGTGGGGAAGGCTTGAGCATTACTTTGATGAGTACCCGGTCAGGAAGCAGATAGCAAAGACCCTACTCAAGTACGGCCTGAGGGTAACGGACGACATGAAGATAAAAGCGGGCGACATAGAGGTTCCCTACACCAAGGTTGCCAAGGCACTCGACGTGGACAGGCGCGTCGTCAAGGAGACCGTGGGAATGATACTCAAAATACCCGAGCTCAGGGAGATTTACAAGAACCTCGAGCCCACCGTTCATATGAAGTACGTTGGAAGGCACGTGGGCTACGGCGTCATAGAAATAGAGCCCGAGCCGAGGGCCGTTGGAATACTCGCAAAGATAGCCCAGAAGATAGCGGACAGGGGAATAAACATCGTCCAGGTTGTTGCTGAGGACCCCGAACTCTATCCCGAGGCCACGCTCACCATAATCACCGAGAAGGGAATCCCCGGTGAGCTGATAAACGAGCTCTCGAAGCTTGAGGGCGTGAAGAGGATATCAATCTACTGAGCCCTCTTCTTTTTGTCCATGGACAGTTTTTTAAAAAGATACTCCGAGTTTTTGGCGGTGGTGGTATGGAGGACGTTGAGAGGGTTAAGAGGCTCTGCGCTTCCCTGGGCAGGGACGACCTCGTGAGGAGGATAGACTCCTTCGTGGGGATGACGAGGGCTCTTGAATCCAAGAGGGGAGAAGATTTCATAAAGCTCCAGGTTTACGGCTTCCTCGAGGGTATTCTCGTTGGGATTGGTGAAGCCGAGGAGCTGCTCGGGGAGATAAGGGAAAAGAGACGTGCCCTTGATGAGCTCTTCAGGAACCCCCGCGTCCAGCTTGAGGAGTGAGAGAGTGGATATCGAGTGTAACACAGTTCTTGACGTTCAACGATGTTGATTACACACCCTTCTGTTTAATTATGTAGTTAATTTAGTATGGGGGGAGAGGAGATATCGAGTGTAAAATTCTTCTCCCCGTCCCCTCTTTCACGATGGATGGTCCAAGGGACGTTTGAAAAATTCAGTTACACTCGATATCTACTCCCTCTCTGCCTCTTCCATGTTCCCATCGGCGTGCCCCAGGACTGCCGGGATAACCATCCCATTTAAATGCCCCCCGGCAGATATCCAATGTCACACCGGGTTAAAGTTATAAGGGAAAGTCAATACACTTGAGACACGCTCGCCTGCATTTTATGCTCGCGATATCGGGTGAAAAGCATGGGAGTCATTGACATCTTTGAGAAGGCAGTGGAGGAGAAGGGAATACTTCTTAACCCCTCGGTGCTTAGCGATACGTACGTTCCGGAGAAGCTTCTATTTAGGGACGAGGAGATAGGCAAAATAGCAAGGAATCTCGCCAAGTTCTTCAAGAGCGATTACCCCGACAACACCCTGATATTCGGCCCCCCGGGGACGGGAAAGACCCACGCGATTAAGATGGTCTCCAGGGACTACAACGCCTTTGCACGCGAAAAGGGCTTTCCCTCGCAGGCCGTTTACGTGAACGCCAAGGACAAATCGTACTTCCAGGTTCTGGTGGAGCTCCTTCATTCCCTCGGCATAGAGTTCCCTTCGAGGGGCTTTGGGGTGGGGGAAGCAGTATCGGCACTCGCTGATCACCTGAAGGGCCTTGAGGGGACCTACATCTTCATATTCGACGAGATAGACAAGATGAAGCGCACATCGCGGGACAACGAGGATCCGATGAACGCGCTCATCTACCGCATGTCTCGCCTTGACGAACTTACGGGCGAACTTAAGACGGCCTTCGTGGTGATATCCAACAGGGGGGACATAATGCAACGCCTGGAGTACTTTACGCGCTCGAAGTTCATCCCCGAGATAGTGTACTTCAGGGAGTACGACGCCCGTGAAATAGCCGAGATACTGCACGATAGGGTGGAGAAGGCTTTCATAGAGGGCACCGTAAGCGAGGACGCGATAAACTACCTCGCGGCCCTCATAAAGCAGGGAGGGAAAGACCTTCGCTGGGGCTTCAGGGTTCTCAAGGAGGCCGCGGAACTGGCCAAAGATAAGCTCACGAGGGAGGAGATAAACAGGGCCATAGAGGTCGTGGAGAGGAACATGCTTCAGGAGGCAATAAAGGGGCTCGACGTTACCCAGCTCCTTGTACTGTACTCCGTGGCTCTCATGGAGGACAGCGGCAACGTCCCGAGAACGGGGCACGTGTATTCCGCCTACAAACTCCTCTGCGAGAAGCTAAACTACCCGTCGAGGACAATGAGGCACATAACGCACTTCGTGGTTCCCAAGCTCGAGACCCAGGGCCTCATGACGGTCAGCGAGAAGAGCTTTGGCCGCGGTAAGGGGAGGAGCCTGGTCTACCACATAGACGAGGAGCCCGTTAAGATACTCTCCCTCATCGAGAATGAGCTGGCGATACGCCTCGGAACCACCGTAAGGCACGCCACGGACGAGGACATCCTTAGGTTCTATCGGGAGTGGTAATTACACTCGATATCCACTCTCTCACCGCAATTTTTAAGTAAGAAGGCCGTAACTCCAATGGGGGTGTATGTATGGAGCTAACCAACCATGAGAAGCTCACTCTCATAAAGCTGGCTGAAATGAAGAGGGGAGATGTTAGGGAACTCGTTGAGAGAACCGGTCTTGACCAGGTTGCCGTTATGCGTGCCCTCCTGGGTCTTAAGAGCAAGGGGCTCGCGCTTCTCCATGAAAAGGGCTACCGCGTCGTGGTTCCAACCGATACCGCCAGGGTATATGCCGAGAAGGGCCTCCCGGAGAGGCGCGCCCTGGCCCTCCTCGTGGAGAGGGGCTCGGCCCGCCTTTCGGAGCTCTCGGAGGTTTTGAGCGAGGACGAGCTCAAGCCGATAGTTGGCCTCCTGAGGAAGGAGGGATGGGCTAACGTCAGGAAGGATGGGGAGCTGGTACTAGAGGTTACGGAGAAGGGAAAAGCGGCCGTTGGGACGGAGAGGCCCATCGAAAAGGCCCTGTCTCTGCTCGTCGAGAGGGGTGAGGTTCCCCTTGAGGAAATTCAAAAGCTCGTCCCCGTGAAGGAGCTCAAGAGGAGGAAGATAGCGGAGGAAGATAGCAAGACCGAGCGTATCGTGGAGATAACGCCGGAAGGAGAGGCACTCGTGGCTAAGGGAATAGAGCTCCGCGAGGAGGTCTCCACTCTTACCCCCGAGCTGATAAAGTCCGGCAAGTGGAGGGAAGTTGAGTTCAGGCGTTACAATATAAGCGCCCCCGTTAAAGCGGTCCATCCCGGCAAAAAGCAGCCATACAGAGCATTCTTGGACAAGATAAGGCGGAAGCTCATAGAGATGGGCTTCATTGAGATGACGGTTGAGAGCCTCATAGAGACCCAGTTCTGGAACTTCGATGCGCTCTTCCAGCCTCAGAACCACCCGGCGAGGGAGTGGACCGACACCTACAGGCTCAAGTATCCCGAGAGCGGCCATCTGCCCGATGAAGCGCTCGTCGAAAGAGTAAAAGCGGCCCACGAAAGGGGAATAGCAGGCTCAAGGGGATGGGGCTATATATGGTCACCCGAGAGGGCGATGCTCCTGATGCCGAGGGCCCATGGAACGGCTTTGAGCGGAAGGCAGCTCGCGAAGGGCGTCGAGATACCGGGCAAGTACTTCACGATACAGCGCGTTTTCAGGCCGGACGTTCTGGATAGAACGCACCTCATCGAGTTCAACCAGGTTGATGGGTTCGTCGTGGGGGAGGAACTCAACTTCAGGCACCTCCTCGGTATACTCAAGCGCTTCGCCGTTGAGATCGCCGGGGCGAAGAAGGTCAAGTTCCTGCCGGATTACTACCCCTTCACAGAGCCGAGCGTGCAGATGAGCGCATACCACCCGGAGCTCGGGTGGGTCGAGTTCGGCGGTGCGGGAATATTTAGAGAAGAAATGACGCGGGCCCTTGGGATTGATGCCCCCGTCATAGCCTGGGGAATAGGCATAGACAGGCTTGCCATGTTCAAGCTCGGGATAGACGACATCCGCTACCTCTTCAGCTACAACCTGAAGTGGCTCAGGGAAGCGAAGCTCGTGTGGTGAGGGAAGACTTTTAAACCCTCGCCCCCATCCATTCTATGCAAAAATTTTTAAGCATGGGGCACGTAGCCCTTTTGGAAAATTTTTGCAAAAATCAGGAGGGTGATGTTCATGTGTGCGTATCACGGTAGGGGAAGGGGAAGGTCCGGAGGCCATAAAAAGAGGAACACCAATCAGGGAGGCGAGGAAGTCATTAGGGTTCCGCTCCCGAGGGCCAACGAGGGCCAGGTGTTTGGGATAGTCGAGCAGGCTCTCGGCTCTGGATGGATGGACGTTCGCTGCGCCGATGGGAAGATAAGGCGCTGCAGAATCCCCGGAAGGTTCAGGAGAAAGATGTGGGTTAGGATAGGCGACGTCGTTATAGTTCAGCCCTGGCCCGTTCAGTCGGACGAGAGGGGCGATATCGTCTACCGCTACACGAGGACGCAGGTGGACTGGCTCCTCAGAAGGGGCAAGATTACCCAGGACTTCATCTCGGGAAGCCTCGAGCTCTGAGGGGAGCCTATGAAGAACCTCGACAGGGAAATCTTCCGCGCCCTCGGGATAGACGAGGAGCGCGAGAAGGACAGCGAGCTCTACAAGGTCTTCAGCGAGGTATTCGACAAAACCACCCTGGGCAGCCTCGAGTACCTCAAAAAGAGGAAACACTTCGAGCGCTTCCTCGGCGTTATCTCCACGGGCAAGGAGGCCAACGTCTTCGTGGGAGAGGGCGAGGAGAAGGTCGCCATAAAGATTTACAGAACGTACACCACGGAGTTCCGCCGCCTCTGGGAGTATCTGGCGGGTGACCCAAGGGTTGGCTACCTTCCAAAGGACATCCGAAAGCTCGTGTTCATATGGACCCGGAGGGAGTTCAAGAACCTCCAGAGGGCCATGAAGTACGCGGTCAGGGCACCGGAACCCTACGCCTTTCGCAACAACGTCCTCGTGATGGAGTTCATAGGTGATGAAAACCCGGCTCCCCGCCTCAAGGACGTCGAAAGGAGCCTTGAAAAGTCGGATTTCGAGGATATTTACGCGTTCCTGATGTCATCCATAGAGAAGCTCTGGAAGAGGGGCGAGATGGTTCACGGCGATCTGAGCGAGTACAACGTGCTGATATGGGACACGCCGGTGATAATAGACTGGTCCCAGGCGACCGTAAGGAGGAACCGCATGTCGGCGGAGCTCCTCATGAGGGACCTGAGAAACGTTTCAAACTACTTCGCGAGAAAAGGCCTCGACGTGGAGAGCCCGGAGGAAAAGTTCAGGGAGTTGATGGAGTATGGATGAGGAAATTTACAACGAGGAATACCTCAAAATACCCAGGGAGCGTGTTGGTGTCCTCATCGGGAAGAGCGGAGAGACCAAAAAGGAACTCGAGGACAGGACGAAGACGCACATCGAGGTGGACAGCGAGAGCGGTGAGGTCTTCATAAGCTCAACCGAGGAAACGGACGACCCCCTTGCCGTCTGGAAAGCGAGAGATGTGGTTAGAGCGATAGGGCGCGGATTTTCTCCCGAGAGGGCCTTCCGTCTCCTTGAGGAGGGTGAAACTCTAGAGGTCATAGACCTCACGGACGTGGTCATAGGAAAGGATAAGAACGCCCTCCCGCGCGTGAGGGGCAGGATAATCGGGAGGAGAGGGAGAACGAGAGAGCTCATAGAGGAGATGAGCGGCACGTACGTTAGCGTTTATGGGAAAACCGTCGCTATAATAGGCAACCCGATACAGGTTGAGGTCGCCAAGTCTGCCATTGAGAAGCTCATACGGGGCTCCAAGCACGGCTCCGTTTACAGGTTCCTCGAGAAGAGAAAGAGGGACATAGACCTCGAACTTGCCAAATACTGAAGTTGGAGGGAGTTAGATGGCAAAATCCGAAGCCAAAGAACTTTTCAAAGAGTTCAAGATTCAGAGCGTTAGCGAGTTCTTCAGGCGAAACGCGGCCATGCTCGGCTACACGGGCAAGGTCCGCTCCCTCACCACCATAATCCACGAGGCAGTCACAAACGCCCTCGATGCGTGTGAGGAAGCGGGGATACTCCCCTACGTCCGCGTTGAGATCGAGGAGCTCGGAAAGGAGCACTACAAAATCATAGTGGAGGACAACGGACCGGGAATTCCGGAGAAGTTCATAACCCACGTCTTTGGAAAGATGCTCGCGGGAACGAAGGCCCACAGGAACATACAGAGCCGCGGCCAGCAGGGTATAGGTATAAGCGGTGCCGTCATGTTCGCCCAGATGACGAGCGGAAAGGCAACGCGCGTAATCACCTCGACGGGCGACGATAAAATCATCGAAGCATGGGTCATGATAGACGTTGACAAGAACGAGGGCAAGGTCGTCAGGAAGGAGAAGCACCCCAACAGGGACGGCTGGAGGGGAACGAGGATAGAGATGGAGGTAAAGGACGTCAGGTACATCCGCTCCAAGCAGGGCCCCTACTGGTACCTCAAGCTAACAGCTATAGCCAACCCCCACGCCCACATAGAGCTCATAGAGCCGGACGGAAAGCTCATAGTCTTCCCGAGGGGGAGTGAGGTCATCCCGAAGCCACCGGAGGAGATGAAGCCCCACCCGCGCGGCGTCATCACGGACGACCTCTTCAGAATGGCCAAGAGGACGAGGAGGAACACCGTCAAGCGCTTCCTCGTGGGCGAGTTCTCGAGGATAAGCGACCAGAAGGTTGGCGAGATAGCCAAGGTGATGGCCCTCCTGAGGCTCATCAACGAGGTTGAGGAGGAGCACAAGAGGGAGGAGTACTACAACAGGCTCGCCAAGGGAGAGGTTGACCTCCTGCTCAAGAGCTTCGGCAGGAAGGGTAAGAAGGTTCTCCGCGAGGTCGAGAAGATAATGGAGAAGCCGCCCGAGAAGCTCACGTGGCACGAGGCCGAGGAGATAATCCACGCCTTCCGCTACGTGAAGTTCCTTGCTCCCCCGACCAGCGGCCTCAGGCCCATAGGGGAGGACAACATAGAGAGGGGCCTTTCCAACATCCTCTCACCCGAGTTCGTGACGGCCCTAACGAGGCCCCCCAAGGTTTACCGCGGTGGAATCCCCTTCCAGGTCGAGGTGGGGATAGCCTTCGGAGGGCAGGTGAACAGCTTCGACCTGCTTAGGTACGCCAACAGAGTTCCCCTCCTCTTCGATGCCGGTTCCTGTGCCATCACCTCCGCCACGAGGAGCGTTGACTGGAAGCGCTACCGCGTTGACAGCCTCGAGGATGCCCCAATGGTCGTCTTCGTCAACGTGGTAAGTGTCCACGTCCCCTACACGAGCACGGGCAAGCAGAGCGTCGCCAACGAGGAGGAGATATACGAGGAGATAAGGCTCGCCCTCATGGAGGTCGGGAGGAGACTTCAGAAGTACCTGAGCGGGAAGCACCGCAAGATATCGCAGGTTAAGAGGAGGAGAACCCTTGAGAAGTACGTGGATGAGGTTAGCGAGGCCCTCGCAGTCCTTACGGAGAGGCCCGCCGATGACATCAGGAAGTACCTCATGGGCCTCATAGAGAGGAAGTTTGAGGAGTCAGAGGAGGTGAGCGAGAATGCCTAAATCCAAGAAGGCAATCAGGCGAGAGAAGCCGAAGGAGCACTTCTCCTACGACCCAGAGAAGGTCATAAAGAAGCTCGAGGGCATAGGCCACAGGGTGCTTGAGATGCTCTCCCAGGGGAAGAACCCCTACATAGACGTTCCCATGCGCGGCCTCACCAACGTTTACTACGACGAGTCAACCGGAACCATACAGATGGGCGACAAGCTCTCCAGGAGATACTTCCTTCACATGGCCCACGCCAAGAAGTTCATGCAGACGGTTCTCATAGCGGCCTACATAAAGAGACTCGTGAGGGAGATGAAGCACGCGAGCCTTCGTGAAGCTTACTACGCCAACAAGCACAGCGTCGCCGGAACCAAGGAGAACACCTTTGAGGACCAGAGCGAGAGCAACGCCATTATAGAAGACCTCGAGAGAACCCTCGGCGTCCTCAGGGAGGAGATGCACATAACGGCCGACAGGAGGGGCTACATCTACGGCGACATAGTAATCAAGGACGGCGAGGACGAGTTCAACGCGAGCAGGCTCGGAAGCGGTGGATGGGCCGTTCCGGGAACCGTGGAGCACCTCCAGTTCCCGGAGATAAACGTTGACTACGTTCTCGTTGTGGAGACCGCCGCTATGGCCGACCGTCTCATTGAGGAAAAGTACCCCAAGAGGGAGAACGCCCTCATCGTGGCCACCCAGGGACAGGCCTCGCGCGGCGTGAGGCGTTTGATCCACAGGCTCCACTACGAGGAAGGTTTGCCGATCATAGTCTTCACGGATGGAGACCCCTACGGTTGGTACATCTACTCCACCATAAAGAAGGGCTCGATAAACCTCGCCTACCTCAGCGACAAGCTGGCAACGCCGGAGGCAAGGTTCGTGGGTATGACGATGGACGACATAGAGCGCTACGGCCTCCAGAGGGTCACCGAGAAGCTCAAGGGCATCCCGCCCAAGAAGAAGGGAGGCCCGACCGGCGACTACAAGAGAATCCTCGAGGAGATGGAGTACCCGTGGTTCAAGAACAGGGAGTGGCAGAGGCAGCTCCAGATGGCCCTCAAGCTCGGAGTGAGGATTGAGCAGCAGGCCCTCGCCCACCGCTCCCTCGAGTTCGTGGCCAAGGAGTACCTTCCTGAAAAGATAAACAACGGGGAGCTGCTTCCATGACGACCACCGAGGAGCTCGTCTCCAAGGTGAACGTAATACTGGAGGATTTGAAGTATTCGATGGACGGGTTATTCGGGGCCAGCCCCGCCGAGCTGGCCTTCCATTTAAGCTCCCAGCTCAAGACCCTCCAGGGGCTTGAGGATGAGCTCGAGAGGCGCGTGGGAGTCTCGGTCCCCTCCACGGCCTTCCTGAGCAAGAAGGACAGGGATCCAAACATAGAGTGGCTCTACCGCAAGAAGCACAACCGCGCCCTGGCCCTTGAGAGACTGAAGAGCGCCATAACGGCACACAGAATAGCGCTCTCCCACTTAGCTATGCACTACCACTTCTACTCGGGAAGGAAGGAGCTCTCGCCCATGGAGGTCAAGGATCCGGAGGGTGTGAGGGTCGTTGATAGGAACGTGAAGCTCGGCAGGCTCGAAATCCTCCCCCACCTCGCCTACTCGGGGGACATACTAAGGATACTCAGCCAGCGGGAGATGGCCGTTAGGGAGGAGTTCAAAGAACTGAAGGCGAAGCTCCGTGAGAAGGGGAGGCTCCAGGTGAGGGGCTACCGCATAGAGGTGGAGTACTGGGAGAACAACCGGCTCAAGAAGACGAGGGTTGACCTCCCGAGCGATGCCGATATCGATGCCGAGCTCAGGAAGCGCTTTGGAAGGAAGTTCCGCTGGAGGGTTCTCACCTCAATAAAGACGCGCGGCGTTTTGATAAACAACCACTACACGGTGGACAACCTCGCGCTCGCCTACGCCTCCCTCAACCCCGGGGAGGGGACCAAGCTTCTCGCCCTCGACATATTCCGCTACTACTTCCTCACCTCCGACCGTGAGAGGGAGAACATAAGCCTCTACCCCGGCATCAGGGGCTGCGTCGAGTGCCACTACTCCCTATTCGACGAGCCCTTCAGGGAGGAGAAATTCTTCAGGACTGGCTTTGGAAGCATGCTGCTCCTGAAGAAGTGCGAGATTGAGGGGTTCCTCTCCGGAAGGAGGCACGAGCTGTCCTCCATACCGAACTACCTCCTCGGAGGGGTCATCCTCTACGGAATAAGTCCCTTCGATGAGAAGAAGGTGGCGGAGATACTCGGGATAAGCGAGAAGGAGCTTGAAGACGCTCTCTGGAAGGTGGCCATATCGGGGATACCTCTGGAGACCTTCGGAGACCCATCCAAGTTCGAGCGCTTCATGCCGAAGGAGGAGATAGTGGTTGAGTTCCTAAAAGCCCTTCAGGGGGAAGATGATGAGGGTGGAGATAAAGGCAAGAAACAACGAAGAGCTCCTAAGAAAAATAAGAGAAGAGCTTAGGCCCGGCGTTACGGAGGTTTACGTGAACTTAAGGCCCACGAAGGAGATAGTGGTGAGCATCCTCCGCCAGGCCCCGACGGTGAAGAAAATAGGCTGTCCCCCGAGCCTCTACCCCAAGGTCTCCGCGAGCGTCATACGCGCCCTCAACAGAATAGGCATACAGCTCGTCCCCGTCAAGCGCTCCCGCGGAAGGCCGCGGAAGTACGACGAGGAGACGATGAGACGCATAGAGGCGCTGATGCGGGAGGGGAAGAGCCCCCGTGAGATAAGCGAGTCCCTGGGAATTCCCCTCCGCACCGTCTACTACATGGTGAACGGGAAATGAGGGCAAACCGGGTGCTTCCCCTCTTTCTTTTGCTGCTCCTCATGGCGGCGATCTTTCGAAGCACCGCCCGCGCCGGTTCATCAACCTTCAACCTCGACTGGCTCTTTCTGGCCCTCTGGGCGTTTTACATCATGCTGGGCCTCGCGGCCCTCCGCTACCTCCTCTCGAGCTCGAAGCGGGGCACCCTGGGAAGGAAGTTCACGAAGAAGGAGTGGGTGGGGCTGATACTCTACCTCCTGGCCTTCATAGTCGCCATACGCGCCCTGACCCGAAAGCCCCCGGAGATTAAGGGCTTCACGGAGGCACCGGCGGTTAGGCACTTCAACCTCGACCTCTTCGACTTCAACACCATAGTGGAGGTCACCTACCGGCCCCTCCCCCTCATACTGTACCTCATCCCCGTACTCCTGGCCCTGATCTACATTCTCCACAGGCGGCGCGGCCGTTTCAGCCTTGAGAACGTGCGCTTTGACCCACGGCTCGAATTCGACGCGATAGAGGGGACACCCGAGGAGCGCGTCATCGTAATGTACAAGAACGTTGTGGCGGGGCTTGTGACTAGGGGATACCCCTACCAGAAGAGCTGGACCCACTGGGAGCACGAGGAGCACCTCAGGAAGATATTCCCCGACCTGAGCGACCTCCACACCTTAACCGCGGTCTTCGAGAAGGCCCGCTACGGGAGGAGCCTTACTCCGGAGGACGTTGAGAGGGCGAAGAAAAGTTATAGGGTCCTTATAGGCTACCTCACCCGCCCGAGACTACGGGAATGATCTCCACGAAGTCGTTATCGCTAACGGGCGCATCTTCAAGGGCCACCTTGCCGTTTACCTTTGCCACGGCGCTCTCCGTGTTGAAGCCCGCCTCCCTGATGACGTCCTTCACTCTCATGCCCTTCCGCCACTCAAGCTCCCTCTCGATTTTTCTTCCTATCACCTTGACCCGTATCATTCTCCCCACCACCATGCACTCTGGAAATGGGCTTTATTAATTTGTGCCTTGCGAGGGGTATGCTCGGAGGCCCGTTGAGCGTATATTCAAAAAAATTATTATATGCCCAAAACCCAGAGTTCCAATGAACTGGATGCATACAATCAACAGAAGTGATGCCATATGCGCCGAAGTGTCATCCTCGCTGTTTTTCTGCTTTTTGCTATCGCTTTACTGCTTTCCAGCTCCCCCCAGCTTTCGGTTTACCATGAAATTCTCTTAAACAATAACCCTGCCGAAACTTCAAAGGCCCTCTGTTGCACTGCAAACAATCTCACGTTTATGGTAACCACGAACATGAATTCAAAGTGCTCGATTTCAATCAGCTCTAATCCGGGAGGATCCATAACGATAGAACCAAAAAACATTGTTTTCGTTGCAGAGAAAAATCAAAGGGAGCCCGTAACATTTAAAATAACCCCTATGGGCAAAAACCGTTATATTGTCTCATATGAAATTGAGTGCAATAGTACTGGCTTTAGGAGGAGCTATCTCTCATCCAGTGGGCAGTTCGTCCTGTATATCAAGGGATAAAAGAGAAAATCACATGAGCATACCCTCAAGGTTCTCCACGAACTCTATGCTCCTCCTAACGTCGGCAAAGTACTTCTCGGCCTTCTCGACGTGCTCCCTCTCGACCCTTCCGCCCGTGAGGACGGCTGCAGGGGCGAGCAGCTGAACCGCGTACCTGAGGCTCTTCTTCTCGCCGAGCTCCGCGAGGTATTCTATCGCCTCGTCGCTTATCTCTATCTTCTCCTCCTCAGCCCTGATCCTCACTATCTCCCTGACCTCGTCCTTCTTATAGGGCTCCGTGTTGATTATGAGAAGCCTGTCGAGCATGTCTATCGGAATTCCGTGCGGGGCCTCGATGTCGGTGCCCCTTATCTTCGTCCTTCCGCGGTTGGTGGCGAGGATGAGGATTGGAGCCAGGTCGCTCTCCATGGCCCTCGCGAGGAAGGAGAAGGCCTCTATGTCGAGCATGTGACACTCGTCTATGAAGAGAACGCCCGGCACAAGGTGAGCCTTTCCTTCCTCGACCCAGCCCTTCACAGCCTGATCAACCCTCTGCCTTATGTCGTCGTTTATCTCCATTCCCCCTCCGAAGAAGATGCTGAAGAGCCCGCCGCTCCTGGCATTCACGACGTCAAGGTCGTGGAGCGTGACGGTGTAGGTGAACTCCTTTATCTTGAGAACCGGCCCTGTTGGAAGGTTGACCTTCCTCTTGAGGAATATGCCCTCCTCTTCCTTCACCGTCCCGAGCTTGGAGACCCTCCCCGTCTCGGCGTCGATCTGTATAACATCCCCCTCCTCTATACCGCCTTCTATGAGCTGGTAGGCTATCTCCCTTCCCACCCTGACGGTCTTCTCATCGTCTTTGGTCTTGAGCGTGACGAGGGCGCTCTCGGGAACCTCGACGTAGGGGTTAAACGGATGCTTCGCCCTCTTTATCTCAAGCTTCGCGAGCTCGCCCTCGTAGACCTTCCTCTCCTCGCTTATCCTGACACCTATCGCCCTTCTTAGGGCCTGCTTGAGGAACTCCGTCTTCTTCATCTCGGCGGAGTAAATCTCGCTTCCCGCTATCTGGACGAAGGGCACGTCCTCACCGAGCTCCTTGGCTATGCCCATGGCTATCGCCGTTTTTCCGCTCCCGGTGGGGCCCGCGAGGAGGATTCCCTTTCCGGCGAACTTGCCCCTCTTGATGAGCTCCACCGCTATTCCCGCGGCTTCCCTCGCCTTCACCTGGCCGACCATGCCGTCCGCCTTGAACTTCGCCTTCCCGTTCTCATCCAAACCAAGGCCCTTTATGTGGGAGTGGCTTCCGGCGCGCTCGAAGCTGACCTTCGCGACCTCCTCGATGATGGGCATGGGCTCACCTCCGGGTATCTTTAAGTTCCATTTAGTGATTAAAAGTTGCGCTTAAAAGTTTAACGGGAACCGCTCCCCCCCATATCGGTGGCCTTCCCGCCGGCCTGATGGAAAGAGGTGCTCATGGGGGCACTTTGGCGGACACGGGTGAGCTTGAGGGGCGCCCTATCCAGGGTAAAGATTTATAAAGCGAAGCCGCAATTGAATGGATGGAAGTGCCCCGGTGGCCTAGTCTGGATAGGGCGCAAGGCTGCGGACCTTGAGGTCCGGGGTTCGAATCCCCGCCGGGGCGCCACACAATTTCTAAGGGGTTCTGTGGGTTCGCGTTCTTTGTGCCCTTTTGGTCGGTTGTACAGTCCAAACCCTACATGGTGATGGTAATTCCATTCTACCCTCCATTTTCCGTTCAGATGTTCATCGAAAACTATTAAAAGTCTCCCGGTGAAAAAGTTTCCAGGAATTTACGGGGTGATTGAAATGGAAGGCGTTTTCCAGAACGAAACGGTGAATCAAATTCTATCCAAATACAGGCGCATCTGGGCCCTCGGCCACGCCCAGAGCGTCCTGGGCTGGGATATGGAGGTCAACATGCCAAAGGAGGGAATACTTGAGCGCTCGGTGGCCCAGGGCGAGCTTAGCGTTCTCTCCCAGGAGTTCCTCCTCAAGCCCGACTTCATCGAGCTCGTTGAGAAGGCCAAGGGCATCGAAGACCTCAACGAGTACGAGCGCGGCGTTGTTCGCGTTCTCGACCGCTCGATAAGGATAAGCCGCTCCTTCCCGCCGGAGTTCCTCAGGGAGAGGAGTGAGGTTACCAGCCAGGCGACGAAGGCATGGGAGGAGGCCAAGAAGAGCAACGACTTCTCCAAGTTCGAGCCCTGGCTCGACAGGATCATAGACCTCGCCAAGAGGGCGGCCGACTACCTCGGCTACGAGGAGGAGCCCTATGACGCCCTGCTCGACCTCTTCGAGGAAGGCCTCACCACGAAGGAAGTAGTGAGGATGTTCGACAGGCTTGAGAAGGAGCTCAAGCCGCTCCTCGAGAGGATAATGGAGGAGGGCAGGGTTCCCAGCGAGCACCCGCTCGAGAAGGAGGAGTACGAGAGGGAGCAGATGGAAAAGGTCAACCTCTGGATCCTCCAGAAGTTCGGCTATCCCCTTGGAGTTCGCGCGAGGCTCGACGTTTCGGCCCACCCCTTCACCACGGAGTTCGGGATAAGGGACGTGAGGATAACGACCCGCTACGAGGGCTACGACTTCAGGAGGACGATTTTGAGTACGGTCCACGAGTTTGGGCACGCTCTCTACGAGCTCCAGCAGGACGAGCGCTTCATGTTCAGCCCGATAGCGGGAGGCGTTTCCCTCGGAATCCACGAGAGCCAGAGCCGCTTCTGGGAGAACATCGTTGGAAGGAGCATGGAGTTCGCAGGGCTTATTCACCCCGTCCTCAGGGAGAACCTGCCATTCATGGCGGACTACTCTCCCGAAGACGTTTACCTTTACTTCAACATGGTCAGGCCGGACTTCATAAGGACCGAGTCCGACGTGGTAACCTACAACTTCCACATACTGCTCCGCTTCAAGCTCGAGAGAATGATGCTCAACGAGGGCGTCAAGGCGAAGGACCTGCCAGAGCTCTGGAACGACGAGATGGAGAGCCTCCTCGGCATAAGGCCCAAGAACTACGTCGAGGGAATCCTGCAGGACATACACTGGGCCCACGGAACGATCGGCTACTTCCCGACCTACAGCATCGGAACGCTGCTCGCGGCCCAGTTCTACTACCACATGAAGAAGGAGCTCAACGTGGAGGAGCACATAGCCAGCGCGAACTTCGAGCCGATAAAGGCCTGGCTCCGCGAGAGGGTGCACAAGTACGGCTCGATATACCCGCCGAAGGAGCTCCTCAAGAAGTCAATAGGCGAGGAGCTCAACCCGGACTACTTCATCCGCTGGGTGAAGGAGAGGTATCTATAATCTTAACTCTCTTCTTTATTTGTAGGAACCCAAGTGAGTAATTAGCAAGATTTAGGTAATGTTTTTAATCACTGTTAACAATAACTATGGACAAGGTGATGCTTTGTGGGAATGAGGATTGCAAGCCTTGGACTGGTTCTTCTGTTCCTCATGAGCTTTGGAGCGGTGCCTTTATTCAACGGAAACTATGTAGCTGCACAAGAAGCACCCGCACCATGGGTCAAAACTTATGGGGAAAGTGACCTTGATGTGGCTCAAGCAGTTGCTATTGCTCCCAATGGAGACCTCATAATACTAGGTTACACTCACAGCCCCGGCACTAGTACCTGGGATTATGATTTTTTGGTTTTGAGGCTTGATGAGAACGGGAGCGTGAAGTGGCAGAGGACTTATGGGGGAAGCAATTATGATGAGGCTCGTGCGGTTGCTATTGCTCCCAATGGAGACATCATTGTAGTAGGCTACACTTACAGCTTCGATGTTGGTAATGGTGATGTTTGGGTTCTGAGGCTTGATGAGAACGGTAACATAAAATGGCAGAAAACATACGGAGAATTTCCTATTGATAGAGGTTACGCGGTTGCCATCGCGTCTAACGGGGACATCATTGTAGCGGGCTACGCTCCCGGCGCTAGTGGTGATGTTTGGGTTTTGAGGCTTGATGAGAACGGGAGCGTGAAGTGGCAGAAAACATACGGAGGAAGTGATGTTGATGGGGCTTATACGGTTGCCATAGCTGATAATGGAGATATTATAGTAGCCGGATACTATGGAGCGACGGACTCTTACGGTTCTGGGGGCGATGTTTGGGTTCTCAGACTTGACGAGAATGGAAATGTTAAATGGCAGAAAACTTACGGGGGAAGCAATGATGATGTGGCTCGTGCGGTGGCCATCGCGTCTAACGGGGACATCATTGTAGTAGGCTACACTTACAGCTTCGGCGCTGGTAACGATGATGTTTGGGTTTTGAGGCTTGATGAGAATGGTAACATAAAATGGCAGAAAGCTTACGGTGGAAACGGCGGTGAAAAGGCTTATGCGGTTACTTTAGCAGACAACGGGGACGTTATTGTCACAGGATACACCTACAGCTTCGGCGCTGGCAACAATGATGTTTGGGTTTTGGGGCTTGATGAGAATGGTAACGTTAAGTGGCAGAAGACTTACGGTGGGCGCAGCGTTGATTCTGCTTACTCTGTTGCCATGACCTCAACCATGGATATCATTGTGGCCGGTTATACCCAGAGCTTCGGCGCTGGCAACAATGATGTTTGGATTCTTCGTCTTCCCCCTGATGGGTACCTTCCACCTGAGGGCAAGAGAGATCTGAACTTTTACACAGGGGATAGCAATGCGGTGATAACTGAAACGAGCGTTACTGCAATAGATAGCAGTGCAACTTGGACAGATACAAGCGTTTTGGGAAAAACCAGCGATGCAATCATTCAAGACACGGATGTCACAACCAAAACTCAATACTACTACACGGGCCCCACTGAATTATCACTTACCCCGCCAACTCCCGAGAACGGTAGTGTAATGAACACAGATTACGTTTTCGTCAATATGACCTCCAACAACATCCTAGTGAGTGCTCTGCTGGAGTGGGACGGTCAGAACCTGACGATGCAAAAGGCCTCCGATACCAACTGGTATTTGAACGTGACCGGTCTGGTGAACGGGCAGTACTCCCTCAGAGTCTGGGGTAAGGATTTATCAGAGAAATGGGTTACCAGT
>NZ_LANF01000008.1 GCF_000966265.1 Palaeococcus ferrophilus DSM 13482
TTCAACAGTTGTCCTGTCCTTCAGTCCCGCCGACTCCGGCTGACGGTGCTGTGGTGAACACTGACTACGTTCTGGTGAACGTTACAGCCGACCAGCCCCTGGAGACTGCCCTACTGGAGTGGAACGGTCAGAATCTCACGATGCAGAAAGCCTCCGATACCAACTGGTATTTGAACGTGACCGGTCTGGTGAACGGGCAGTACTCCTTCAGAGTCTGGGGTAATGACTCCCTCGGGAACTGGTTTAACACTGAGGTTAGAACTGTTACCGTGAATTCAACAGTTGTCCTGTCCTTCGTCCCGCCGACTCCGGCTGACGGTGCTGTGGTGAACACTGACTACGTTCTGGTGAACGTTACAGCCGACCAGCCCCTGGAGACTGCCCTACTGGAGTGGAACGGTCAGAATCTCACGATGCAGAAGGCTTCTGATACCAGCTGGTATTTGAACGTGACCGGTCTGGTGAACGGGCAGTACTCCTTCAGAGTCTGGGGTAATGACTCCCTCGGGAACTGGATTGTCAGTGAAGTGGTAAGCATTACTGTGAAATTGCCTGAGACTCGCAGTGAGTCATCGTATGATGCTTGGATTCTGCTTCCCTACCTGTGGACCACGTGGTTCCTTGATGACCATGCTGAGTTCGTTGAGCTTTATGACAATGCAACAGACTTGGGAATTGACAATGGGACGTTGCAGGAAGTCTTGGAGTTACATGAAAATGCAACGAGTTTGATGTTGGGTGCTTGGAGGGCAGAGAACTTGGAGGAGATTAGGGCAAACCTCTGGAGTTGGAATCATGACTTGTCCAGGGGGTTCCCGCAGCTGTGGAGTATCAGGAAGGCATTTCTAATGGAAAGGGGAGCGTTAGAGGTCCTCAAGAAGGTTCTTGGGGTTTCTTAATTTCTTTTATCTTTGGATAATGATTGTCTTGTGTTTTCTTTTCGTTGTTTTGAATGATTTTTGGGCCCATCCTCAAGACAATGCTTAAATATGATGCATGCATTCAATGTATTGGTGATGTTGATGGTTAAGACCATCACGATATCCGATGACGTTTACAAAGAACTGCTTCGCATCAAGGGCGATAAATCCTTCAGCGAGCTGTTCCGGGAACTTTTGAGGGAGAGGAAGGGTAACGCCGATGCCCTGAGGCACATAGCTGGAATCCTCGATGAGGAAGAGTATAAAGAGGCTAAAAAGCGCATCAAGGAACTTGAGGAGGCGTTCGAGGAATGGGGGCAGTCCTTGATACGAACGTGATTATTGAGGTTGCCAGAAACGAAGAACTGCTCGATAAAGTGCTTAAACTGGACAACACCTTCTACCTAACTTCAATAACTCGCTTTGAACTCCTTGTAGGTCTCCCAAGAAAGGAGGAGCTTATATGGCTGGATTCCCTAATCGAGCTTCCATTTGACAGGAAATCCGCGGAAGTTGCCGCGTACCTCCACAAAAAGCTGAGAGAAAAGGGAAATCCGATGGGGCTAAGAGACCTGTTCATAGGCGCCGTTTCACTGGCTAACGAGCTTCCTTTGATAACCCTCGACGGAGATTTCGAATTGTTGAGGGAATTTGGCCTCGACGTGAGATTTCTTAAGTGAGCGACTCCCCTACCCATCCAACGGGCTCGACCTCTATGGCAGCGACACCGTACTTTCTCTCCTTCTCCTCCGAATAAAAGCGCCTGTAGACCTTAACCCCCTCCTCAATGCTCTCAACTCCCGGCAGGACGTTCTCAAGCCCTTCCTTCTCGAGCATCTCCCTGAAGGAGGAGTAAACCCTCACGTCCTTCACCACCGTCATCAGCTTGTTCTCGAAGATTATCGTATCACCAGGCCTTATTCCCTGCCTCTTCTCGTCGTAGAGCCTTCCCTCTATCCTCTTCCTTCCCTCGGCTATCGCCTTAAGGTACTCTTCCTGGAGGCCCATTCTCCACGTCGCCATTCTCCCACCTCACAGCAGCCCTCTGATCACAGTGGGTGAAACCCTGAGGAGCTTTGCGAGCAGTTTCGGATGTTTCAGGAGGGCTTTTATGGTTTTCGCGTGCTCGTCAAAGCTGGCCGTGGGTTCTATGACCTCAATCGCCTCCCTGCTTCCGAGAATCTCGAAGAGCTCCTCAATCTTCTCCTGAGGGAACGCCCTGTAAACCCTCCTCGCCCTGAGCCCGAAGGCTATCTCCCTCTTGAGGTCCTTCGTGTACTTTTCGTAGAGCTTGAGCTTCCCCTCGTCGAGGGCCCTCTTGAGCATATGAGCCGCGAAGGCGCCGTAGGCTATCCCTCCCGCTGTGAGGGGCTTGAGCTGCAGAGCCGCGTCCCCTATGAGGGCTATATTACCCTTCACCCACGGCCTCCTGAGGCCGAGGCCAACGCTCCCCGCCTTGAACTCAACCACCCTCGAGGGTTCGAGCCCCCTCATCCTTAGGAAGCGGTAGAGGTGTTCGAGTCTCCCTATCGTGCCGACCCTCGCGAGTCCTTCATCAATGGGAGCCACCCAGAAGAAGAATTCCGGATTCATCTCCCTGTTCACCCACACCTCCACGAAGTCCTTTCTCTCAAAGTCCCCCACGACCTCCATCTCAAACCCTGGGAGAAACTCGGCCTCGCTCTTAGCTCCTATGGCCTTCGCCACCCTGCTGTCAATGCCGTCCGCGCCAACGTACACCCTTGCCTCCACCTCTTCCACGCTTCCAGGCCTCTGAATCACGGCCTTTCCGTTCTTGAAACCCACGAAAGTGGCCCTCATCCAGTACTCTGCGCCCCTCCTTACTGCTCGCTGTGCTAGCTCCTTCTCAAACGTTTTCCTGTCAACCATATATGCCTGGGGCTCTGTCCTCGCTATCTCAAAGCTCCGGATCTTGGAGTAGAACGTGGCCCCTCTGAAGGCGTTTAAAATTGCCCTCTTCGGAAAACCGAGGATTTCGTAGCTTTCGGCTCCTATTATCCCCGTGCAAGCTTTCCCTCCAAAAGAGCCCTTCTTCTCCACCACAAGAATGCGGTATTCCCCCGAGAGCAGGTATGCCAGATAGTTGCCCACGGGCCCGCCGCCGATGATAAGGACATCGTACTCCAATCCCATCCCCCCACATGGATTTTAAACCCTTAAAACATAACCTTTCCGGTGGTTCCATGAAGGTTCTGATTACGGGTTTCGAGCCATTTGGCGGAGAGGAGATAAACCCCTCATGGGAAGCCGTTAAGGTCCTCCCGGAGAAGATAGACGGAGCAACCTTGGTGAAACGCCAGCTCCCCGTGACCTTCAGAGGTGTTAAAGAACTCCTCCCGAAGCTAATCGTCGAGGAGAAGCCGGACGTCGTGATTCTAACAGGTCAAGCCGGCGGAAGGCCCAACATAACCGTCGAGCGCATCGCCATCAACGTTATGGACTCCGCGATAGCTGATAACGAGGGCTACAAGCCCGAGGACGAGCCCGTCTTTGAGGAGGCTCCGGCCGCGTATTTCGCCACCATTCCAGTGAAGGCCATCGTTAAAGCTCTCAGGGAAGCTAAAATCCCTGCTTCCGTCTCTAACACCGCGGGAACCTACGTGTGCAATACCGCGATGTTCACGGCGCTCCACACGATAGCCGTTGCCGGAATGGAAACCCGGGCCGGCTTCATACACGTGCCCTTCATCCACGAGCAGGCCCTCGACAAGCCGAGACCCTCAATGGCTCTGGAGACCATAGCGAGGGCCTTCGAGGTGGTCGTGAGAACTTCCATTGGAGAACAAAAGGGATATTAACCACCTTCACCCATTTTATCCGGTGGTTCGATGGGAGAGCGCGGGATAATCCTCGCATCAATTTTCATCGTCTTTCTCGGCTTCATAACGGCCATAATCAACCGCAGGGAGGATCACATCTATCGAACCCTCGTTGCCATGCTCGGCCTCTCCATCCCCCTCATCCTCCCAAAAAAGCTTCCCAATCCACCTAAGAAGCTCTGGCCTTTCCTTTCGCCCGTTTACGATGAGAAGACGATGGCCCTTCTCGCGATATTCATAGCCGTCCACGTCTCCCTCGTCAACGTCCCCTTCACCCACTACGATCTCTTCCACAGGGACTGGAGGAACGCCGACATGATAAGCCACTTTCTCGGCGGCATGGTCGTCTGGCTCGTCGTTGTGGAGGTGCTCTCGGGGCTGGGGGAGTTTGGAGTAAGGTTCTCGAAGCCTCGCCTCATCCTCTACGGGTTCCTGGTTTTTTATGCACTCTCCATCGGCTGGGAAGTCGCTGAAAAGCTCAGCGAGGGGAGCATAAGCTTCATCCACGAGAGCCTCGCCAACAAGCTCCGCGACCTCCTCATGGACACGCTGGGGGCTTTGCTCGCCCTCTGGATGGTTGAGAAAAGGGGATACCCCTTCAGCCTTGGGGAGAAATAGCGGCCGAAAGCGCATCCTTCAGCGCCCTCATGTACTCTGCCGTCTCCTCCGCGCCCTTCTCCGTTATTTTGACGGCCGTCCTGGGCCTGTCGGCTATGACCTTGTAAACCTTCACGTAGCCTGCCCTCTCGAGGGCCTTTAGATGGGAGTCGAGGTTCCCCGGCGTTACCTCAAGGACGCTGAGTAAGTCTCTAAAGAGGGTCCTCTCCCTGGGCAGAAGGTAGAGCATGATGGCGAGCCGCGTTGGGTTGCCGAGGACGTGGTTTTTTGCGAGCGCCCGGATGCTCTCCATAGTATCACCGCTCGATGGCCCTGAAGGCTGAGTATATGTACCAGAGGATTGTTATCGAAAAGCCCAGCGCCACGAGAAAGCTCGCCCACAGGAGTGCCCCGCTCTCCATTCCCCTGGCGAAGGGGATGCCCATCGCCGGGAGCAGGAAGGCCGGGAGCATCTCGCGCTCCGCCCCGCCGTATTTAGCGAACACGAGCCACATGCCGAATATCGAGAGCGTTATGAAGGTGAGGAAGCCAACGGCTATGCTGGCGTCCGAGGTGACGCCGAGGTTCATCTTTGGAACCACGATCCATCCAATGACTATGCCCGCTGTCCAGGAGAGGGCCACGAGAACCGCGCCCGTTCTTGAGGTCTCGAGCTCCTTCCCCGTGACCTTTCCAATCCTCTTGACCCTCATCCACACCCTCGCCGTGAAGCTCGTGGCCACCACAAAGGCGATGGGCCAGTATATCAGGCTGAACTTCCATGAAACGTTGAAGAGCCCCATCAGGAGGTAGTAGAAGAGCATCACCGAGAGCCATGCCCCAAAATTCATCGCCCCGTACATCTTCCCAGCCGCTATCAGCTTCCCCTCAACCCTCTCGAGGACATCCTTAAGTTCCTTCACGTCTTCCATAGGTCTCACCATGTAAAAATAGGCTCTGAAAATATTTAAAACGGGAGATTTCTCTGGGAGACAGAACTACCCCGTGGCGCCTTTTAGAGCGTCCTTGCAGGAGCAGCGCCTTTCTTTGGGGATGTGCTCGATGGCCTTCATGAGGAGCAGCTTGACCTCCTCCCCCTTCTGGGCCATGAGCTCGACCACTTCGCTGTGGGTGAGCTTCTCCCTGCTTATTCCCGCCGCGAAGTTCGTGACTATGGCAACGGTGGCGTAGCACATCTCGAGCTCCCTCGCGAGAACCGCCTCCGGCACCTGCGTCATCCCCACGACGTCTGCTCCGAGTATCTTAAGGGCCCTTATCTCCGCCCTGGTCTCAAAGCGAGGCCCGTCCATGCAGGCGTAGGTTCCCATGGGGTGGTATCTAAAGCCAAGCTCCTTTGCGGCCGTTATGAGAGCCTTTCTGAGCTCCGGGCAGTAGGGGTCCGTGAAGTCCACGTGGGCGACGAACTTCCTGTCGTGGGGGCTTTCTTCGCCATCGTAGAACGTCTTGGGCCTGTTCCCGGTGAAGTCTAGGAGCTGGTCGAGTATTACGAAGTCGCCCGGCTTCATGGCCTCGTTGAGTGAGCCAACCGCTGCCGTGGCGAGAATCCTCTCAACGCCGAGCTCGTGGAGCGCCCATATGTTGGCCCTGTAGTTGATCTTGTGGGGCGGCACGCTGTGCCCCTCACCGTGCCTCGCGAGGAAGACTATCTCCTCCCCCCTGTAGGTGCCTATCTTGACCCTTACCCTTCCATAGGGCGTCTCCACGTCCTCTTCCCTTACCTCCTCAAGGATTGGGGTCGTAAACTCCAGAACCGCCTATTATCGCTATCCTCGGCATGGTATCACCGGGGTAAAATAGGAGGAAGGGAATTTAAAAGTTCCGAGTTCACATGACCTCGGGGGCCTTTATCCCCATCAGGCCGAGGACGTTCCTGAGCACCGCTTTGGTGGCCATCACTAGGAGGAGGCGCCTCTCCCTGATGCCCTCCTCAGCCTTGAGCACGGGAAGGGCCATGTAGAAACGGTTGAACGTCCCCGCCAGTTCGTTTGCGTAGACTGCCAGCACGTGGGGCTTGATGTCTCTCCCCGCCTCCATGACCACCTCGGGGAACT
This sequence comes from Palaeococcus ferrophilus DSM 13482, assembly GCF_000966265.1. NCBI lineage: Archaea > Methanobacteriati > Methanobacteriota > Thermococci > Thermococcales > Thermococcaceae > Palaeococcus > Palaeococcus ferrophilus. The sequence continues at coordinate 6,430 of NZ_LANF01000008.1, forward strand.
TCGAGAGCAGCTTCACGAGCTCCTTCTCCTTGGCTTCCATCCCCGAGAAGTCCGCCCTCTCAAAGAGCTCCTCCTCCACGGGGTTTCCGCCCTTTCTGAGGATTGAGGCGCAGCGTGCGTGGGCGTACTGGATGTACGGGGCGCTCTCGCCCTCGAAGTTAAGAACATCTTCCCAGCGGAAGGTTATGACCTTCTCGGGGGAGTACTTAATCATGTTGTACCTAACGGCGCCGACACCCACTACCTCCGCTATCGCGTCCTTCTCCTCCTCGCTCAGCCCTGGGTTCTTCTCCTCAACGAGAGCCCTTGCGCGCTTAACGGCTTCATCGAGAACCTCATCAACCGTGAAGCCGACCCAGGTTCCCTTCCTGCCGCTGAAGCTTCCCTCCGGCCTTACAACGTGCTCGTAAGCCAGGTGGTGGAAGTTGTGGTAGGCATCCTCAAACCCCAGGAGCTTGAGCGCGTAGGCGACTACCCTCTGGGGATACCTCTGCTCCGCGCCTATGACGTTTATGACAACGTCCGCCCTTCCGAAGTGCTCGCTCCTCTTCCCATCCCTCGCGGTCGTCCATGCCACCTCGTCCCATGGTTTATAGAGCATGTCGGCACTCACCTTGCCGAACTTCCAGAGGTGGTAGGCTATGTCCTTGCCAGTGTAGGTCGCCGTTCCGTCGCTCCTTATGAGCACCTTGTCGGGGTTCTCCATGTCCGGGAAGAGACTGGAGAGCCTCATTATGAAGGCGCCCTTGTATGGGCCCTCCTTCGCCCACTCGAAGTGCTCGCTGGACTCCATCAGCGTCCGGGCCTCCTCGAATATGCCGCTCCTCACTATATCGCTCTCCCAGCTCAGCAGGTCGTAGGCTATGTCGAGGCGGTAAGTGGTCTCCATCTGGGCCCTCACAACCTCCTCGGCGAGCTTTCTTCCGAGTTCGGCCCTCTCGCTCTCCCCCTCCTCGAGCTCCTTCATGAGGGCCCTTATCTCCCTCTCGACCTCCGGGTCTTCCTCCATCCTCCTGTGAACCTCGACGTAAAGCAGACCGAGGGCGTGGTCTATTACCTCCCTCTTGGAGAGGCCTTTCTCCTTGAGCTCGGCCACGATGCGTTCGAACTCGGGCTTGAGGTTCAAATAGCCCCAGAACACCTGTGCGAACTGTACCCCAAGGTCGTCAATGTAGTTCTGAACCTCCACGTTGTAGCCAAGGGCCCTCATGACGCGGGCCATGGTGTCGCCGAGTATTGAGTTTCTCGCGTGCCCCATGTGAAGGGGTTTGGTGGGGTTGACGGAAGTGTGCTCCACTATGGCCTTTTTTCCCCTCCCGACATCGCTCTCCCCGTAGCGCTCCCCTTCCCTCAGAATGACTTCAACGAGCTCCTTTCCAAAGCTTTCGTAGTCCAGAAAGAAGTTTATGTACCCCGGCCCTGCCACCTCCACCTTGGCTATAACGGGCGGCAGCTTGTCTTGGAGGGCCGAAACTAGCTCCTCTGCTATCATGCGCGGGGCCTTCCTGAAGACCTTCGCCAGCTGAAAGGCCACGGGCGTGGCAAAATCCCCAAGCTCCATGCTCGGCGTGTCGTCAAAGACTACCTCTCCATTCCAATCCGCTCCCTTCTCGGCCGCGAGGCGCTTTATCTCTCCCTCGATGATAATCCTGACGTTTTCCTTAACCTGTAGGTAGCTCATCTTCACCACCGAACTCCCTTCATCCTTTGCCTTTAAAAGGTTGGGGGCAAGGTTTAAATCCCCCTTCACGTTAAGGGCATTACGGTGAGGGCATGAGGCACATTGGAGAGCACAAGGCCAAAAAGGGCCTCATAAGAATTGAAATTGATGAGAAGGAGGGCGTAGCCAAGAGGGTCAGGATCACGGGCGATTTCTTCATGTACCCCGAGGAGAGTGTGGAGAGGCTCGAAAAAAAGCTCGAGGGGCACGCTGTTGGCGAGCTTGAGGCTCTCCTCGAGGACTTCTTCCGCGTTGACTTCGAGGGAGAGATGCCCTACGTTACCGTCGAGGACTTCAAGATAGCACTTAAAAACGCGCTGAGGGGATGGCATGTCAAGGCGTAAAATATTCGGGGCGCTTATGGGCGTTTTTCTTATAGGGGTAGCCTTTGGGATTCTCGCCACCCTTGCGAGACCCCATATGGCCGAGAACCTCTTTGAGAACCTCCGGCAGATTCTGGGCAGGGGCGGGGACGCTCTCAATGATCCCTTCAAGATGTTCACGTTCATATTCCTCAACAACACCCGCGTGGCCCTTCTGTCCGCCCTCGGGGGCTTCCTCTTCGGCATAGTGCCAATAGGGATACTGTTTTTCAACGGCTTCATAGTTGGCGTCGTTGTGGAGCACAGCTACCTTAACGGGGTGGCCCTGAGCACTCTCCTCCTCTCCATAGTCCCCCACGGAATCATAGAGATTCCTGCCTTCGGTGTCGCGGGTCTCGGTGGAATCGAGTGGTACCTAGAGATAATCAGGGGAGAAGGGCCGATGGGAGAGCGCTTCAGGAGGGGCTTCCTCAGGGCCATGAAGCTCTTTGCTCTCTCCGTTGCCATGCTCCTCTTGGCGGCGTTCGTCGAGGCTTACATAACCCCAAAAATAGCGGGAATTTAGGGGCTAACCACCCCTTCAACCTCCTCAAAGGTTCCGTAGGCCTCGTAGGTCTCTATCTCGTGAAGTATTGCCTCCAGCGGGTTCTCGAGCTTTGAAACTGTGTACCTTATGTAGCTTCTGTACTTTCCGTTGGCCCTAAGCATCTCGTAGGCCCTTTTGGCGACCGCCAGAGGGTCTGTGGAGTGGAACTTGAGCCCAAGCTCGCTCATCCAGCGCGTGACGGCGAGCGTTTTGCCGGGATAAGTAGAGATCGTTGGGGTCCCAAGCGCTATCGCCTCCCTGTTCATCGTTCCGCCGGCTCCTATCATCAGGCTGGCGTAGTAGAGGAGGCTCAGGCTGTCCATAGGCTTTTCGGGCATTATCACGTTGTCAAAATGCTTGAAGCGCTCCCTCTGGCTTTCAGTCCTCGGAAAGAGCACTATGGGCATGTCCGGGAGCATCGGGATGACCCTCTCGAGGACGCTCTTCTCGGCGTCGCCGTTGAAGTAGTTGGCTTTTATGGGCTCTGGCCTCATAACTATGTAGTCGTGCTCCCTGATGCCGAGCTCCTTGAGCGGCTCCTTCGAGGGCACGAAACCGTAGGTGTGCGCCAGCTCCGCAAAGCCCCTCACCGGCCGGAGGGAATTAACGTCCGCCCCGCAGCGCATCAGGTCGTACTTGTCTATAGGTTCAGGATAGAGAATGCGCCTCGTCAGGGGGAGCATGAGCTTGTTTTGAGCCACAGCGGTCTCGTTGTCAACGAAGCCTATGCTCGGTATCCCGAGGCCGAAGGCGACCCTCGGTGCCTCGACGGAGTGCTTGTAGAGAGCTAGGTCCGGCTTTTCCTCGATTATCAGGTTGGTGAGCTTCACCTGTCTCTCAACGCTCGCTATGAGCTTCCCCTCGAGGGTTGAGCCCCCGTGCTTCCCCACGACGTAGTATTCTATGCCAAGAAGGTCGAGGATGCCAGTCAGGCCGTCGAAGTCCCTCGTCGTTACGAGAAGGTCGTACCCCCTCTTCTCAAGCTCCCTGATTATACCCTTGAAGAAGTGAGCGTGAGGTGCGTTTGAGATGTCTATCCATACCTTCATTTCTATGCCTCCTGTGTAATAACCAATTTTGTTCATTAAAAGGGTTTCCGTAAAACGGTTTTGCGCGCTTCTTTTTACCCTCCTGAAAAAGGTTGTTTTCGCGATTTAACGTTTAGAACGATTTTCCCAGGCTTCATTAGGGTTCAGGTTTTTGGGATCGTAAATATATCCTCCCAAAAGTCCGAGAAATCGAAATTTTGGTGAAGACGGTTGCCTGAAAGCGTACATCCTTTCAAAAATCGTTGCCCCGAAAAGCCTTATAACGGGCTTCAACCCGAGTTGGTAAAAGGAGGTAGTGAAGATGGAGGAGAAGTTCAGGAACCGGAGTGCCAGGATTGCTGTAATCGGCCTTGGGTACATAGGGCTTCCCACGGCGATAATGTTTGCGAGTTCCGGCTTTGAGGTCACGGGATACGAGATAAGGAAGGAGGTCGTTGAGAAGCTCAAAAACGGCAACTCCCACATCGTGGAGCCAGGAATTGATGAACTCCTGCAGCGCGCCCTCGAGAGCGGGAAACTTAAGCCAACATCTGAACCAAGGGATATAGAGGGGAGGGACGTTTACATAATCTGCGTGCAGACCCCGCTGAAGGAGGATAAGACTCCCAACCTTGGCTACCTTGAGAGCGCCGTTAGAACCGTCGCAAAGGCAATGAAAAAGGGCTCTCTCGTGATAATCGAGAGCACCGTTCCACCGCTCACCACGGTTAAGATGGCAAAGCTCATAGAGGAGATAAGTGGTTTGAGGGCGGGCGAGGACTTCTATATGGTTCACGCGCCCGAGAGGGTGATGCCGGGGAGGATCTTCAAGGAACTCGTCTACAACTCGCGCATATTCGGGGGGATAAACGAGAGGAGTGCAGAGCTTGCTGAGATGCTCTACCGCTCCTTTGTTAAGGGCCAAACCTTCAAGACGAACTCAACCGTCAGCGAGGTCGTGAAGCTCATGGAGAACACCTTCCGCGATGTCAACATCGCTTTAGCGAACGAGTTCGCCTACCTGGCCCACCAGTACGGTATAGACGTCTTCGAGGCGATTGAGCTGGCCAACACCCATCCAAGGGTGAAAATCCATACCCCGGGCATTGGGGTGGGCGGCCACTGCCTCCCCAAGGACCCGCACCTCCTCGTCTGGCCGGCAAAGGATGATTTCGGCATCATAAAGCTCGCAAGGGAGATAAACGACAGCATGCCCCTCTTCACCAAGGATTTACTCTTCGATGGCCTTAAAACCCTGGGTATTCCTCCGGAAGAGGCTGTCGTGGCCGTTTTGGGCCTGGCCTACAAGGGGGACAGCGACGACACGAGAAATTCCCCAGCTCTGGCCTTCGTGGAGGCCATAGAGGACGACGTGGGGGAGGTTAGAACCTACGACCCCTTCGTTGGTGGGAGCGCGGAGAGCGTTGAGGACGCTCTGAAGGGAGCGGATGCCGCTGTCATCGCCACAGACCATTCCGAGTTCAAATCGCTCGACTGGGAGGAACTGGGAAGGCTCATGAGGAACCGCATCCTCATCGATGGAAGGCACGTGGTGGAGGTTCCGCCAAGAGACTTCGTCTTCAAGGGTGTAGGGAGGGGTGAGTATTGAGGCCGGCCTTCGTCTTTGGAACGAGACCTGAGATAATCAAGCTGGCTCCTGTGGTAAGGACATTCCTTGAGAGGGGTGTTGAGCCCCTTTTGATTCACACGGGACAGCACTACGACTACGAGATGAGCAGAATTTTCCTTGAGGAGCTTGAACTTCCGCCGATAGACCACCACCTTGAGGTGGGTTCGGGAACGCAGGCGGAGCAGACGGGTAAGGCGATGATCAAAATCGAGAGAGTTTTAATGGAGGAGAAGCCGGATGTAACGCTTGTGCAGGGTGATACGAACACGGTTCTTGCCGGAGCTCTCGCGAGCGTCAAGCTGAAGATTCCGGTTGCCCACGTCGAGGCCGGCCTAAGGAGCTTCGATAGAACCATGCCCGAGGAGATAAACAGAATTTTAGCTGATCACGCGAGCGAAGTCCTTTTTGCCCCCACGGAGGAGGCCAGGAGGAACCTCGAGCGCGAGGGCATAACCGAGAACGTCTACGTTACCGGGAACTCGGTTGTTGATGCCGTTCTCCAGAATGCGGAAGTTGCGGAGAAGAAGAGCAACGTTCTGGAGAGGCTCAACCTCAAACCGAAGAACTACATCCTGATTACAGCGCACCGCGCCGAGAACACAGACAGCAGGGAGAACCTTACCAGACTCGTCGAAATCCTCGAAAGTCTGCCCATGCACGCGGTTTATCCGATGCACCCCCGCACGAAGAATCGGCTCATGGAGTTCGGCCTCTGGGAGAGGGTTGAGGCCATCGAGAACCTCACCGTCACCAAACCCCTCGGCTACCTCGACTTCCTCAGACTTGAGAAAAACGCCTTTGTGGTGATGACAGATTCTGGTGGGGTCCAGGAGGAGGCCATAATACTCAACGTGCCCTGTTTAACGCTCCGCTACAACACGGAGAGGCCCGAAACCGTCAAAGCCGGGGGAAACGTCCTTGTGGGCCTTGAGAGAGAGCGGGCCCTCAGTTACCTTCACCGCCTCATGGAGGACGGGGACTTCTACAGGGGCATGGCTTTAGCAAGGAACCCCTTCGGCGACGGAAAAGCCGGCGAGAGGATGGCCGAGATACTCCTTGAGCTCCACGAAAAGGGGGAACTCAAGGTCAGGAGCTCGAGGTTCATCTGACCTTAAATTTTTTCAAGGCAAAGCCTTTATACTTCTCCGCAGATTCTCGAGTAGTGATGAGCTCGGCAAAGCTGAGGAAACGATGATGACGATCTTGAGTGCTGATTTTTTTGGGGTGGGAGCATGGAGCTGCACGAGGTTGTGGTGCTCATAAAAAACGTTCTGGACGAGAAGGACGCCCTGAGGGAGGATGCCCTCAAACTAACGCGCGAAATCGTGAGGCTCAGCGGTGATGCGGTCAAAGCCCTCCACCGCGGGGAGCTGGACGTTGCGGAGGGGAGAATAGAGAAGGCCCTGGAGTTGAACAGAAAGCTCAAATCCCTCCTAAGGGACCATCCCGACCTCTATTCAGCCGGCTACGTCATGACGGCGCAGCAGGAACTCGTGGAGGCTTCACTCCTCCACAGCTACCTCCGGGGAGAAAGCTTCCCCTCGCCGGGAGAGCTCGGCGTCCACGTCGTTTCCTACGCGCTGGGCCTCGGGGATCTCGTGGGGGAGTTGAGGCGGCACGTTCTCCTGCGCCTGATGGAGGGTGAGCTAGAGGAGGCGAGGGCCACTTTTGAGTTCATGGAAGCCCTGTACGAAGAGCTCTCCACCCTTGAGTATCCCAAGGGACTCGTCAACATAAGGGGCAAGGTTGACGCGGCGAGGGGGCTTGTTGAGAGAACCCTCGAAGACCTCACCCGCGCCCTCGTGAACCGCAGGCTGGAGGAGCGCATTGATGCCGTTCTCAATAACGAAGGAAAAACTTGAGCGCCTTGCCGTGGTTCAGGAAAAGCTTTCCGGGCGAGTAGAAGAAAGGCCGCTCGGAGAGGTCCGTTTTTTGGGGGCCGTTGATGTGGCCTACAGGGGCGATTGGGCATGCGCCGCCTTCGTACTCTGGGATTTACTTTTGGGTGAGGCGGTGAAGTCAAAGAGGGTCGCGGTGGAGGTGGGGGCGCCCTACATCCCCACGTTCTTCTTCCTCCGGGAGACGAAGCCCATCCTCCTCGCCCTCAGGGGGGAAGAATTCGACGTTCTGATGGTTGAGGGACATGGGAAGGCCCATCCGAGGGGCTACGGGCTGGCGTCACACATCGGCCTGCTCCTCTCGAAGCCAACCATAGGAATAGCGAAGAGACCCCTCAGGGACACGGAGAACTTCACCCGGGTTGGGAAGGCCTACGTGAGCGTGGGGCATCTAGTAACCCTCGAGGACGCCGTGAGGCTCGTTGAGATGACGCTCGATAGCGGTTATCCTGCCCCCCTGAAGCTCGCGGACAGGGAATCACGAAAATGCTTGAAAAGAGAATCAGTCCGATGAGTTCTTAAGGAAGCTCTCAATTTCCTTCATGAGTTCCTCCGCCATGGCACGCCACGGGTAGTCGTTGGGTTTGCGGGAGAGGTAGCCCACGTAAACCTTGAGGTTTTTCCAGTAGGCCACACCTATGTTACCGCGCACCAGAATCTCTTCCGCGCCCCTCTGTTTCAGGGTCATAGCGAGCTCCTCCACGTCGGCGCTCCTGTTTTCGTAGGTCTCAACGAAGTTCTCAACGTCGCCGGCAGAGGAGTAGTAGATGACGGCGTCGGCGCTGTACTTCATGGAGAGGATGCCACGCCTTTTCTCCAGCCGCTCAACGCAGACTGCGAGGAATCTCCCCTTGAACTGGAGCTTTTTAAGGTCCTCCTCTGAGGGCATCTGCACGTACACGGGCTCTAGACTGTAGGAGCGGGCCAGCTTTGATATTCTCTCCTGGAGAAGCGAGCGAAGGGGCTCGTCCGCCATTATGAGAACGTAGAGCACATCCGGATTCTCTCCCTCCGTGGCGTTTTCGATGAGGGGCTGGTTGGTGAAGAGCGATGCCCCGCTGTAGTCCGCGATTGTTGATGCCTGGGAGGCCACACCCACCGCAAGCACCCCCACGATGACGGTGATAATGAGGGCAACGACCTTGATCATCTTCATAACCATTCACCATGGTATTCACGGATATGTCTACTTAAATAATTTTCGCACCCCATAGAATAAAATACAAGAAGTGGTATCAGCGGGAGCGCCGGAGGGCCTCCTTCGAGGCCTCACCAACGAAGCGGAATATCGCCGCACCCATAGCCACCATCGCTCCAAGGAGCCCGGCGAGCACTATGCTCTGAAGGGCCCCTTCTATCCCGCCTATCCTTGTGTGGGCAAAGGGTAGGTTCCCGAGGATGAACCCCCCAAAGTACGCCATGGGGGTGAGGAGAACATCCAGGATGCCAGTAGGCAGGAAGTATATGAGGGCGAGGCCCGCCCCCGCGGCCAGGGCAAGGGAGGCGCTCAGCTTAAACCCCACGGTGAGCCACAGGGTGTAGAGGACCACCGTCGAGAGAAACCCCATGAAAACGGCTATGGCAGAGCTCACAAGTCTCAATCTACTCCCAAGAAAGAGCCCTGCTAAAAACGAGACTCCATACACAACCACTGACGTTCCGAGCTCGATGGAGGGATAGAAAGAGACCATCAGGAGGAACGCCAGAGTTATGAACGCGCCCCCCGCTCCAAGGCCTCCCAGGGCCTCCCGCAGGTTCATCTTACCACCTCTATGCGCACCCTATCGCCGTCCTTCAGGTTGAGGGACTCCCTAACGTTGAGGGGCGCCACAATCTCCGCTATCTCAGGCGGATGTATCGTCCTAGAGGGTATGACCACCGCACCCTCTATCCCGTTGACCCTGACCCGGTAGGCCCTAACGTCCCCGAAGGTTCTGCCCCCCCTGACGAACCCGGGGATTATTATGGGCTCAAGGTCGGCCACGGCGTCAAAAACCGTCCTTGGATGGATGAGCTTCACGTTCAGCGTCCCCGGGTAGGGGTCGAAGTTGAGGTACTCCTTTATCCTCTCCCTGTACTCGTTTATGTAGTAGGCCCCCTCGCCGAGGCCCGAGACGACCTCGCCAACCATGTAGTCCCCGTGGAGCACACGGCAGAGTTCCTCGTGAAGGTCCCTCAGGAAACGTATTCCCTGGGGGGTTATCTCTATGTACGTCTTTCTGCCCCTGACGGTTCTGGTTACGTACCCCTTAAGCTCAAGGTTGTCGAGCTTCCTCATCACGGTCTGGGGGGCAGTACCCATCCGCTCCCCAAGGGCCCGCATCGTGAATGGTTTTTTCTGGCCTATGGCCCCCTCTCTTGCGAGGAGGAGTAGGAGTTCCAGTTCCATGTCACCACCCCACTGATTTTGGAATTAACCTTATAAATGCTTACCCAAAGTGCCAACCATGATAGAGCTGAGACTTCCCCACTCACGCTTTGAAGAGAACGGCGAGAACGTCAGGCTGATATGGAGGGAGAGCCTGTACGCCGATTTTAAAAAGGCCGACCTTAAGCGGGCGATAAAGAAACGCTTTGGTTACTCCGTTGATCTCGAGGTTAGGGAAGATGCCCTGCTTCTCGATTCGAACGTGGGAGAACTCGAGAAGTTTCTGGCCTTCTTCATCCAGAGCAACCTCGGGGGTTTGCTCCACAACCGCTACACCAAAAGGCCCGTTCTCTACATCCACGAGGGCCTTGATGTGCCGCTCCTGGGATACAACGCCTTCGGTCTAATAGACAGGGGGACCAACCTCATCCAGGTGAGGGGTTCGAGCGGATGCAACCTGAGCTGCGTCTTCTGCTCCGTTGACGAGGGGCCCTACTCGAGGACGAGGCGGCTCGACTATGTAGTTGACGTTGACTACCTCCTCAAGTGGTTTGACAGAGTCGCGGAGGTCAAGGGGGAGGGACTTGAGGCGCACCTCGACGGTCAGGGAGAGCCCTTAATATACCCCTTCGCGGTCGAGCTCGTTCAGGGGCTCAGGGAGAGGGAGAGCGTCAGCGTTATCTCAGTCCAGACCAACGCCACGACGCTCACGGACAAAGAGGTAGAGGAGCTGGCCGAGGCCGGCCTCGATAGGGCAAACGTCAGTCTTCACTCCCTTGATCCGGAGAAGGCCAAAATCCTCTTCGGGAGGAAGGACTACGACCTTGAACACGTACTGGACATGATAGAGGCCATGGTAAACAGCGGGATAGACGTCCTAATAGCCCCCGTCATAGTGTTCGGCCTCAACGACGACGAGGCGGAGACAATAATAGAGTACGCGAGGAGGGTCGGTGCCGGAAGGCGCTGGCCCGCCGTTGCCTTTCAGAACTACATACCCTACAAGTTCGGCAGAAACCCCACGATAGCTAAGCTCGTGCCCTTTAAGGAGTTCTACGCGTGGCTGCGCTCCCTTGAGGAGAAGACGGGCATGAGACCCCTTGTTTTAAAGCCTTCACACTTCGGAATGGAGCGGAGGAGGTTCATTCCCCTCGCCTTCCGTCCTGGGGAGGTGGTGAAGGCAGAAGTTGTTCTGCCCGGCAGGATAAAGGGCGAGATGCTTGCAAAGGCCCGCGACAGGCTCATAGAGGTCATAAACACCGATGCGGAAGTCGGAGACCTCATAAAGGTGAAGATAGTGCGCACGAGGCACGGTATTTACGTGGGAACTCCCGTTTAGCCAGGCATCGAAACGCTAAGTTTTTAAACTTAATTTTCCCTCCCCCTCACATGACAATGATAACGGGAATACTCTACGCCCTAACCTCAGCGCTCGGGTGGGGAACCGCGTCGGTTCTCATAAAAATGGGCATGAAGAACAGAAAAGCCGTCACCGCCAACATCGTACGCCTCTATTTCGTCGCCCTCCTCTACATAGGTGTCATAATCCTGGGCGGAAGGGTCGGGGATGTGACCTCTCTCAGCGCCCGGCAACTGACCATCGCCTTCATCTCAGCCCAGTTCGGCTTCGTCATAGGGGACTACTTCTACTTCAACGCCCTCAGAATCGCGGGCGTCTCAAGGACAGTTCCAATTACATCCTCCTACCCCCTCTGGGCAATCCTCTGGGCTTACCTCTTCCTGGGGAGGAGCGTAACGCTCAACGTTATCATAGGTGCCCTCCTCGTGTTCTCGGCGATACTGATAGTTCGCCGGGCAGAGGAGAGGGAGCACATCGAGGGGAAAGGCTTCGTCTTCGCGCTCCTCGCCCCCATAAGCTGGAGCCTGGCGATAACGCTGCTCGACTACCTATCATCGAGCATTGACGTGTTCACGCTCGCGGCCATAAGAATGATTTTCGCCGCCGTGGGCGTTTCCGTCTTTCTCCCGCGCTATGCCGGCGATCTGAAGTCCCTAACGCTCAGGGAGCTCCTGATCCTTGCCAGCGCTGGGATACTCGGCCTCTTCATCGGTCAGTACGCCTTCGTTGCAGCGGTCTCGACCATAGGCTCCCAGATAGCCACACCTGTGACGGCAATAAACCCCATAGTGTCCTCCACCCTGGCCATAATCGTCCTCAAGGAGCCCCCTAACAGCCGCATACTCCTCGGTCTCATCCTGGCCGTGGCGGGAATAGTGGTGATTAGCCTCGGATGAGGAGAGGCAAAAGCTTTAAACTCTCTTCCATATTTTTAAATGCCGACAGTGAGGGGACAATCGTCTCCTCATGGGCCCCGTTAACCCGCGCCCCTGACCTCATTTCGGGGTCAAGTGATGGGGCTGTGCTCACGCGGGGCCCACAGGGCCGGTGCATCCACCCGCGCGAGAAGATGAACGCGGGCCTCTGTTGCCGGCCCACAATGATTCCCGCGTTTTTAGAATTCTGGTTCATCGGCCTCAATGGAGTATGAACAATCGAGGTTTGGATGAGGCTTACCTTTTAAGTCTCGCCGTTCAGGGCCGATATCATCGGCGTGGTCTATTCCGAAGGAAGGTTTCATGCATCGGTTCCGCTTTCCCCTTTGACCTACCCCTCCCTAACGGCGTCCTCCTCGAACTTCTTGACCTCCTCTGAGGTTCCAACCCACACCACTATGACCGGTTCAACGGTTATCATGCCGTCCTTTATCATGGGCTTTATCTCAGTGATGGCCTTCTCCACCTTGTAGCCCCTGTCCACGACCTCTATAATGACGGGCAAATCCGTAGAGAGCCTCATAACATCGCTGGAGTGAACGCGGCTCTTCTTTCCGAAGCCGTAGATACCGCGGTAAACGGTTGCCCCTGCGATGCCCATCCCCCTCAGTTTTTCAACTATCGCCTTGTAGAGGGGTTTCCCCTCGAAGCGGTCGTTTTCACCGATGTAAATTTTAAGCCTGAGCGTGTTCCAGTGTTCGACTTCAACCATGGTTTCACCTCCGGGCAAGGAGGAAGCCCGTAAACACTAGGGCGATTGTTATTATAACGTTTGTCGCGACGTTGAGGCCCGCCATCAGGTACTCCTTCTCCCTGAGCAGCGAGAAGGTCTCGTATGAAAATGTCGAGAAAGTGCTCAAAGCGCCGCAGAAGCCGGTTCCAAAGAAGGCCCTCCAATCTGAGGGGACGTCAAAACCCCAGAAGAGCAGGCCGTAGAGGTAGCCTAGGATGAAGCTGGCCAGGCTGTTCACGAGGAGGGTTCCTACGGGGAATTCCTTGTACACCGGGAGTATGCCCGAAAGGTAGAACCTCGCGAGCGCCCCGAGCGCCCCACCCGCCATCACCGCGAGGGCTATCCTTGCGTTCATTGTACCACCTCTGTTTCCGCATACCTGCACAGGCTTTAGCATAGAGGGCAGAGTTAAAAACGTTGGGTTCCTAATGCATCTTCCCCCTGCTTCCTCTGTGGAAGGGGGCTGCCTCGGTGGTTCCCTTTTCAAAGCTCAGATAGTGGTGGATCTTTTCGACAACCATTTCATAGTTCTTCTTCGGAAGTCCTAGCTGTTCTCTCAGGCGCTTGTTCTGGGCAATCATTGCGGAGAGCTGTATAGAGAGGTTCTGGTTGTCCATCGCCAGGTAGTAGGTTCTGAACTTAAGGGGAGACCACTTCCCTTCGAGTTTGTAGAGCCTTCTTTCTAACTGCTCCACCTCTTTCTCCAATTCTTCCAGCTTCTCGTCGGTTATCTCCTCCGAGTTCTCCAGAAAATCACCCGTGAGGAGTATCTTGAGGGCTTCCTCCGTTCTGAAGCCATACTTACCGGCCAGCCGTTCAATTCTCAAAAACAGTCCTTCTGGGATATCAACGGTTACCTTCCGCTCCCACCTCTTCCCGGAGCTAACGATTACCTTCAAGCTCCATCACCTCCCCCTCTAGTTCGTGGTTCTCCCTGCTTATCTCACCCCGTACCTTCATCAGCCACCTCTTGTCCTCCTCTGCGGTTCTTTCGAACTCCACCAGGGAGCGGTAGTGCTCTTCCATCTCCCCCAGCCTGTGCTCAAGCTCTTTCACCCTCTCGGCGAGGTAGCGGTATCTAAGAACCCTGAGCGTTTCTTCGAGGAGGTCGAGACTCTCAAGTCTCTCCCCAAGCTTTTTCCGCTCCCGCCTGAGTCTCCCGAGCTCCTCTAAAGAAACTTGGAGTTTAAACTTTCCAGCCAAGTCGTATCCCCCTCTTTCTCCCCTTTGCCTTTGCATCGAAGTTCGTAATGTTTATTCCCAGCGGGAGACCTTTGAGGGCTTCTATCGAGAACCTTATCGCCCTGCTCTCTTCCACACTGGGACCCCTCTCGGAGCGGTAGTCAGAGTTCTCGATGAACCTTTCCAGGAGATTCCTCAGGTTTTCCAGTTTCTTCCTCCGGGTTTCCTTCAACTGATCGACGAACGCGGGGTTCCTCTTTTCCAGCTCTCCGAGCAGAAGCTCGTAGTGCCTCTTGCAGAGAACCGCCCTGGAATTCCTGTAAACAGGCAGGAGTTCGTCCATTCTCTCCGCGATCGCTGTAACGATCAGCCTCTCCTTCTCCTCGACGAGGGAGCATAGGTGGCATCTTCCCTCCCCGGTCGCCTCGTTGAAGGATTTCAAATATGTTCTTAGCATGTGCTCGTAGATTATGGCAACGCCCAGGCCGCCGTAGAGCGGATTGGAAGACGCTATCTCAAAGAGCCTCCAGGCGTGGTAGGGGCAAAGGCCGAGGCTGGCCTTAAAGCGCTCCCGGACGGCCGGATCGTTGACGTGCTCGTAGAGTATCGTCCCTATCTCTCCCTCCTCAAACCTCTGGAGGATTCTGCAGATTGGACAACCCTCGCCCTCGAAGGCCTCCCGAAGGTATATGCCCACCAAATCCATGGGAACCACTAGAGGTACTTAATCATCGAGTCCACTACCGCCAGCGCCCGGTACGTGTTCTGGAAGTTTGAAATGCCGAGCTCTAAAGAGCGTCTGAAGCCGCCGTTGGAGTTCTGAAGGGCTTTAATGAAGCGGATGTGATCCGTTGGGCATGAAGCCCTCTCGCCCTGGAGTTCAAGGGCCCTCACGGCGTAGAAGGTCGGCTCCAGATACGGCGGGAGGCTGTAGGGAACCTCCGTGAACCCTCCCATGGGGCACAGCTCACAGCTCCCAAAGTGGGGGCTCTTAGGGGGCCTGTAACCGAGGGCACGGAGCGTGAAGAGGGCCTGATACGTCATGGTCGTCGTCGGCTGCTTGACACCAAAGCCGTTGCCGTTCCTAAAGCGCATTACGAAGGCCCTGATGGCCTCCTTCTCATCGCTGGAGAACCTATGCCCGATGGCATTGAAGGCCTTGACCACCCAGTAGGTCGCCTCGAGCGGCGTTGCCGTCCCAAACTCCTCGCTTCCACCGAGGCCGACGGCGAACTTATTTTCCAAGGGATTGTATTTGGTGAAAACTACGTCGAGGTGCTCCATCGCGACGTCCTTTGCTCCAAGAATCGCGAGTCCCTCAAGGGCCATCGCTATGGCAACGACCGCGGTCTGGGGCTGTATCGCCTTTTCAAGGAAGTCTATGGTCTTTTCTCCCTCCGAAACCTCCATCCCAAGGAGGTCGTGGATTTTAACCGCGTAGTAGGTGTCGTTAACGTTGGTATCGTTTAGAACGCTCACGAAGCAGTAGCCGCCATCCTCGTGGCGCCGCTCCTCGATGTAGTCCAGAACTCCCTTTACATTAATGTAGCGTCCCAGTTCGTAAAGCTTCGAGCCCATTCTACCGCCTCCCAAGTTTTTGACGGAGAACAGGCGTCATCAGCCCCTTGCGGGCGGTTCGGCTCGAAGCCAGGGCGGACGCCATCGCCCAGGGCACTTAATGCAAAACAGTTTAAAAAGATTGTGCGTTACTCCATTGGGGGTACGAATGCTCATCAACAGAACCAAGAACAAAGTGTGGCACGGCAGGGTGGAGGTGGCGGACACCTTCCTCAAGCGCTTTCGAGGCCTTATGCTGAAGCCCCGTGTTGAGAGTGCCCTCCTCTTTCTCCTGCCCGCGGAGACTAGGGCGAACGCCTCCATTCATACGTTCTTCATGCTGACTGAGATAGACGCGATTTTTCTCAACGGGGAGAGAAGGGTGGTGGACGTCAGGAGGGCAAAGCCGTGGCGGCTCTACGTTCCCCAGAGGGCCGCGAGGTATGTTATCGAAACGCCCCCCGGTGTGGCGGAGGGCCTGGAAGTGGAACCGGGAGATGAGATAGAGTGGATCGTGGAGAGGCCGAGGGAAAGGGCAATTCCCGCTCCAATGGGCGTTCTCGAAGACCTCGGCATAGGGGACGTTAAGGGAGCGATAAATCTGGCGGAGCCGAAGCTCGAAGAGGCCCTTAAAGAATCCTGAAGTCTATCGCGATGTTGAACTGCCTCGGCGCGTAGGGGCGAACTTTCCTCTCGTCGAGGAACTCCACTTTAAAGCCCATCTCCCTCGCTATAGCCTTTATCTTCGCCTCGTGCTCCGAAAACAGGGTTTCTTCTGGCCCAAATCCGTAGTAGTGAACAACTCCTCCCGGCTTAACGCTCATCATGGCCTCCCTCAAAAACCTATCCGCGAACTTGGGGAGGTTCATTACAACGCGGTCGGCCTTCACCCTGCCTGCTACCTTCCTAACGTCTCCGAGGATTGGGACAACGTTGAAGGCTTTGTTGAGCCGCCTGTTCTCCTCGAGGTACTTTATCGCCCAGGGGTTTATGTCACAGGCAAATACAAGCTCCGCCTTCTTCGCCAGGAGTATCGAGTATGGCCCAACGCCGGCGAACATGTCCAGAACAACCTCTCCCGGCTGGGTCTTCTCAAAAACCCTCATTCTCTCGGTGGCGAGCCTCGGCGTGTAGTAGACCCTCGCTACGTCGAGCCTCAGCCTTATCCCGTTCTCGCGGTGGAGCGTTTCAGTCCTTTTCTCGCCGGCGAGGTGGATTAGCTCCCTAACACGGTACTCCCCTGAGACCTTGCTCCCCTTTGCGAAGACCGCCTTTATGTGGCGGTGGACTCTGAGGATTGCATTACCAATGGCTTTTCCGTAGGGCATCAGCTCCTCCGGCAGCTCAATTATCACGATGTCACCTATTATGTCAAAGGAACTCGGAAGAAGCGGCCTCCGCTCGTCGGGAACTTTCACAACCTCGCGGTAGCTGTGGGGCCTTTTCCCCGTCTTCTCAAACTCAGTCTCAACAAGCTCAAACCCCTCAACGGGCCCGCTAACCGGGAAAATTAAGTACTCACCATCCCGGATAATGCGATAATCTCTGAGCAGCAATCCCCTCTCCAGCAGGAGGCGCCTTGTCCTTTCTCCCTCCCCGCGGGGCACCCTTATCCCAATCATCGGCATCAGGATAGGGTTTGAAGTGCAGGATATAAGCCTTTTCATCCCCGGAAGTTAGCACGAGCTGAAGGAAGTTAATTTCAACGTAGCCCCCCACGATGACCTCCGCATTGAGTTCAAGCCTTGACCTGCCCATGTCCCTAAGAACGTAGCCATCTCTCACCTCGACGCTTCCCGTGATGTGCAGATGGTCGTCCCCGTGGACACTCACGTTCCCAACACTCTCAAACTCCGGCATCATTGAGAGCACCTCATGGAAAAGTTGCACTAAATCGCCCCATTCCCATACTTCCAGGGGGACGTAGACGCTGGTGCTCTCGGGGGTGAAGGGGGTCCTGTGTATCCTCAGGAGACTCATAGGGACGCCGCTTTCCGTCTTTTTCACAAACGCAGTATGGATCCTATCTTCCTCCACTATGGGAAGTTCGTGTGGCTCATCGAGAATGGACGCCAGTCCGAGAAGAACCCGCGGCAAATCCTCCCATCGAAGGGAGCACTGGGCATAAACGAGGCCCTTGGGGATTCTATCCACAGCTTCAACCTTCCCACCCACGCCCTCCAGGAGTTTCGAAATTCGAGGTAGAGCCTCGGCCATAGACTCAACGTCAATTCTAACGGGGGTCACATTGACCACCACTCAATTATAGTATACATTGGACCATTATGTAATGCCACATTCATCATTAATAAACATTACGGGACAACATCTCTCCTGAACGCTGGATGTTATGACAGAACATACCGGTAGGTATATGACTCATGGCATTCGTCATGGCACGTTTAATTAAACGCTGAGGCTTGAGAAGCGAGTGCCCACACAATAGCATTAATTGCAGGGCGAACATCATAAAAGCGCGGAGAATTTTGGTGCCCCGGCCGGGATTTGAACCCGGGGCGCGGGCTCGAAAGGCCCGCATGTTTGACCGGGCTACACCACCGGGGCGTGGTGTCACCATAAGCTAAACCCCACGGAGCTTTTAAAAAGGTTTCGGTGCGGAACCGCGAAGGTTTTTAGAGTTCTCCTCCATGGCATCAGAGACCTTCACCGGGGACTCATAGGTTTGGACACTCTTTAGATAGTTTCCATACCT